>NZ_BAAADJ010000003.1 GCF_039522365.1 Bacillus carboniphilus
AACGATATGAATTTTTACGTCAATCATAGTTGAACCGCCGTATACCGAACGGTACGTACGGTGGTGTGAGAGGTCGGGGGTTAGTCACCCCCTCCTACTCGATTGGAAAAATACATGATTTTAATTAAATGTAAAATCCTAAATATACCTATATAATCGGATAGTAACCAATTTTTACATAGAAGGAGAACAACATGGATCGCATTGATGCCCTCTATAATCGAGCAATTGACCAAACAAAAACAAAGGTTTATGAAGATATCAATCGTTATTTAGGTAGTAAGGAGGAAAAGCCCTCCTTTGAAGAGTATTTACGTGAACGGACACCATATATCATACAAATCTGGTTGAATATTTGGCTCAACTTAACGAATAGTCACCTATCCAAAAATGAAAAGAAATCATACCTGGAAGAGGCAGGCTATGAGGTTGAAGGTATAGCAAAGAAAGCCCTAAATCAAATCTTTCGGAATGAAATGAGAGAGAGCCCGCCCTTTCAGGTGACAGAATGGCTGGAGAATAAATACGCAGGTAAAAAAGAGCTGTGGGCAGAGCAATATGTGGAGGCGCGTGAAAAATTCATAAGGGAAGAAGAAGAGCGAATCCGTTTAGCCAAACGTCATCGCATGAAAGATGAAGTAAGAAAAGTGTTAGAAGAGATTATTAAACAATATGAGGACCATCTATACTTGTGGATTCGCTACAAAATGGGGATTCAAATTTCAAGAGATATTGAACAAAAGGGCTATGTTGTTTCGAGTGATTATACTACAGTTGATACATTCTTGGATGAATTATCGGAGCCGCCATATCAAAATTTTTATTACGAAGAGAATGGGTACTATTACGAAATTTACGAACGTTATATTATGAATGAACTTTTTGATTTCTTGCCTCGGTTTGTTAAAGAAAAATTACCCCTTACCGTTCTTCAACGCTTTAAAGAAACTTTTCATCAAGAATTGTCTGAAAAACTGTTGAGAGAGTTACTGGAAGGAAATATTTTCGAGTTATCCATTGATTTATTTGAATTTATGGCTGAGGAATATATTACGGATCTTATCAGATTATCGGATTTAGCATTTGATCTTAAGGTTCACCAACAATTATTTGAAGAGGATATGGCTACCCGAGAACGTAGACGGGAAGAAGAATTGGCCGAAATAAAGCGAAAGCAAGAAGAAGAAAAACGGATGCTGGAGGATATCTTCAGTCGAGAATACAGTCCATCAGTTGGAAAGAAAATTCACTACATCCTTCATGTTGGAGAAACGAACACAGGCAAGACACATCATGCTTTGGAACGAATGAAAGCTGCTAAGACTGGTCTTTATCTGGCACCCTTAAGACTATTAGCGCTTGAAATCTACGATAAATTAAACAATGAAGGGGTCCCTTGTTCTTTAAAAACAGGTGAGGAAGAGAAAATCAATCCAAAAGCTAGTCATATTTCATGTACAGTGGAAATGTTTCATGAAAAAGATTACTACGATGTCGTGGTTATAGATGAGGCCCAAATGATTGCAGATAAGGATCGTGGTTTTTCCTGGTATAAAGCGATCACTCAAGCGAATGCGAAAGAGGTGCACATTGTTGGAAGTTTTAATATGAAAGAAATGGTATTGGGACTCATTGGAGATGCTGAAATTGATATACATGAATACACCCGAGATATCCCATTAGAAGTAGAACCGAATGAATTCAGTCTTAAACATACTAAAAAAGGGGATGCCCTCGTTTGTTTTTCAAGACGAAGAGTGCTAGAAACAGCATCTGATCTACAAAAACGAGGAAAGTCTGTCAGTATGATATATGGAAGCATGCCGCCTGAAACAAGAAAAAAGCAAATCCAACGATTCATCAATGGTGAGACATCAGTAGTGGTATCAACGGATGCTATAGGTATGGGGGTTAACCTGCCAATCAGGAGAATTGTTTTTCTAGAGAATGAAAAGTTTGATGGCACGCGAAGAAGAAGGCTAACCTCACAAGAAGTTAAACAAATTGCAGGTCGTGCTGGAAGAAAAGGGATTTACGAAGTAGGTAAAGTAGCTTTCACTCATGATATTAAAAAGATGTCACAACTGCTACATCAAGTAGATGAACCCCTTCAATCATTTACAATTGCACCAACGAGCTCTATTTTTGAGCGGTTCCAGAAATATTCGCGTGATTTGGGCTTGTTTTTTGAGCTTTGGGAAAAATTTAAAGGTCCTAAAGGAACGAGAAAAGCAAGTTTAGATGAGGAACGTGAACTATATGAAACCATTAGGGGTACGATGATTGAAGCTAGATTTTCGTTAATGGATTTGTATGGATTTCTGCATTTACCATTTTCTCCGAAGGACCCTGGGTTGAAGGATCAGTGGGTCGAAAAAATGGTGGCAATCGTCGAGCGGCAGCCCCTCCCAGAACCAAGAATTTCGAAAGACAGTCTCGAACAGTTAGAGCTTTCCTATAAATCCATTGGATTACACTTATTGTTTTTATACCGTCTTGAACAACGTACGGAAGCTCTCTACTGGGAGAGGATTAGAGAAGAGATTAGTGATGACATCCATGAAGTATTAAAAAAGGATATCAAGGCTGATACAAAAAAATGTAAGAAATGTGGGCGTAGATTGCCCCATGACTTTAAGTTTCCAACGTGTAATTCTTGTCACAGGGAACAAGTTCGATACCGTTCTAATCGAGGAAGAGGGGATAGATTGTTTTAAATGTGAGGTGTAGTTTATTAAATTCAAAATTTTTGTAACTCTTTTGCTGTTATTTGTGTTATCTTTCAAACAAGCACTAATTATGAAAGAACATCATTTAATAGCAAAGGATGATACTACCATAATGATTGAAAAATTAAACCAATTACTGCATGAGGAGCCAATTCTAAAAGGAGCACTTGCTGGAATCAGTATTCGTTCAGTTGATACTGGTGAGCTATTGTATGAGCATTTTGGAGATGTGCGTCTACGTCCCGCTTCCAATATGAAGCTATTCACTTCGGCAGCTGCTCTTTCGACTTTAGGTGAGAATTATACCTTTCAAACAGAGCTACGAACCGATGGAAAGATACATGAAGGTGTGTTAAAAGGTAACTTATACGTAAAGGGAAAAGGAGACCCTACCTTACAATGGGAAGATATTGAAAAACTAGTCCAGTCATTAAAAGAATTGGGTGTGAAGGAAGTCCATGGGCACCTCATAGGTGATGATACTTGGTATGACGACGTTCGTTATTCTATTGATCTTCCATGGTCAGATGAAACGATGTATTATGGGTCACAGATTTCTGCATTAACGGTATCACCTTCTGAAGAATATGATACCGGAACAGTTAGGTTTGAAATAATACCAGGAGAAAAGGCAGGAGAGGCACCGACCTATCGAGTGTTTCCTGAAACCCAATACATAGAAGTTATGAACAAAGCTCAAACTGTTTCCTCAGAGGTTCAGGAAGCAGATATCATGATTGAACGTGAGCATGGTACGAATAAAATGACCATTTTGGGAAGTATTCCTGTTCAATCTGATATTGAACAAATTTGTGTGCCTGTCTGGGAACCCACTTTATATGTACTGGATTTATTTGATCATGCTTTGAAACAAAGTGGAATTGTTTTAAAAGGGGAAAGTATGACAGAGGAAACGCCAGAGGAAACGGTGATCATTGCCTCTCGTGATTCGATTCCTATTTCAGAACTTCTTATTCCCTTTATGAAATTGAGTAATAACGGGGTTGGGGAACTCCTTACAAAAGAAATGGGAAGAGTTCGACTTGGAGAAGGTAGTTGGGAAAAAGGACTAGAAGTGTTATCTTCTGAATTGAAAAATCTAGGCATTGATACGGATTCGCTTGTGTTAAGGGATGGGTCAGGGATCTCACATGTGAATCTTTTGACTACTAATGAAATATCCAGACTTTTATATGTTGCTCAGAGTCAGCCATGGTTTGAGGTTTTTAAAAAATCTCTGCCTGTAGCGGGGGAAGCTGACCGAATGCTGGGAGGAACTCTCTCAGAAAGAATGACAGAGTTGCCGTTGAAAGGGAAAGTTCTAGCGAAAACAGGTACGATTCAAACGGTTACTTCATTATCAGGCTACGTAGAAACAAAGACTGGTGAATCCCTTATCTTTTCAATTGTCCTCAATAATCTGTTAGATGAGGATGCAGGAAAGGAATTAGAGGACCGGTTGATTGAGTTAATAGCAGGATATTAGTAGTATAGGATCCTTCTGTCCCGAAACAGAGCAAGAAGTGTGGTAAACGGGACAGCAGAGGGTTCGTCTGTCCCAAACTAGAGCAAAAATAGTAGTAAACGGGACAGCGTGAGGTCCGTCTGTCCCAAACTAGAGCAAAGATAGTAGTAAACGGGACAGCAAGAGGTTCGTCTGTCCCAAATCAGAGCAACAAGTGTGGTAAACGGGACAGCAGAGGGTTCGTCTGTCCCAAACTAGAGCAAAGATAGTAGTAAACGGGACAGCAAGAGGTCCGTCTGTCCCAAATTAGAGTAAGAAGTGTGGTAAACGGGACAGCAAAGGGTCTGTCTGTCCCAAATCAGAGTAAGAAGTTTGGTAAACGGGACAGCAAGAGGACCGTCTGTCCCAAAACAGAGCAAGAAGCGTGGTAAACGGGACAGCAAGAGGACCGTCTGTCCCAAATCAGAGCAAAAATAGTAGTAAACGGGACAGAAGCAATTCCTCCTGTTTATTAAAAGCATTAAAAAGCATTGAAAGGAAACAAATCGTTTCCCTTCAATGCTTTGTTTTTTTATATGGAAATGACTTTAAGGAAGCCTATTCATTAGATAATATGAACGAGTTAAGTTACAATTATTATAATCATACAACTAAATCAGAGTAGGAGAATTACAGTGAAATGGTTATGGTCCAAAACCTCTAAGAAAAAACTAAAAATTGAATTTTGTGAGAAAAACTTAGATCGTTTTCTTACTGAAAATGATTTGACATCATATGAAGCCTTTTTGAAGGAGTCCCATATCACTTATAAAGAGTATGACTGTCAGAGTCATTGCAAAACTTGTAAAAAACAAGCTTATGCCATATTGAATGGAGATATGATAACCGCATCAACTTCAAAGGAACTACTAGAAAAATTAAAAGAACAACAATAGCGTTATTCAGTAGAACCCTAAGTGGTTCTTTTTTTGATTTGTTATAATAGAAACATAAAAGTTAAAAGGTGTTGCGAGGTTATTTATGAAGGAAACAATCGGAATATTAGCACATGTGGATGCTGGGAAGACTACTTTTTCTGAGCAACTTCTTTTTCATACAAATAGCATTAAACTTAGAGGTCGAGTCGATCATAAAAATGCTTTTTTAGATAGCCATTCCATTGAAAGAGAACGAGGAATAACCGTGTTTGCTGACCAAGGAATATTTACATATGGGGACTCGACTTATTATTTGGTAGATACTCCTGGGCACGTAGATTTTTCTCCAGAAATGGAAAGAGCGATTCAAATTATGGATTATGCCATTGTCATTGTCAGTGCGGTTGAAGGAATTGAAGGACACACAGAAACCGTTTGGGAGTTATTAAGGAAACATAGAGTTCCAACCTTCTTTTTTATCAACAAAACAGACCGGATTGGAGCAAATCCTGAACAAGTAATGCAAGAAATCCAACAGAACTTCTCTATACATGCTGTTGACCTAACGGATTCCTTTGAAAACGGGGGTATGAAAGAAGGTTTAATAGAATGGTTAGCAGAACAAGATGACACCCTTTTAGAACATTATCTTGAGAATGGATACTCTTATTCAAAATGGGTAGATACCATGAAAAAACGGTTTAGTAGTGGTCTATTATTTCCATGCACCACTGGTTCTGCCTTACAAGACATTGGCATTAATAGTTTTTTAGAAAAATTAGAATGTCTAACAGAAACAGCTTATAAAAAGGAAGGCACCTTTTCTGCTCACGTGTATAAAATCAGACATGATGAAAAAGGGACTAGACTTACGTTTATGAAGGCACTAACGGGGGCTCTGACTGTTAGAGATGAAATAAAGTATGGAGATGCCCTGACCATTGAAAAGGTTACACAAATTAGGGTGTATAATGGTGACACTTTTCAAGTGGTTGAGCGGGTTGAGGCTGGTGAACTCTTTGCTGTTGTTGGGTTAACAAAAGCTGAAATTGGTGATGGGATTGGGCCATTTACTAAAGATGTGCATTATGAAATGTTTCCCACTTTAAAAGCAAAAGTGTTATTTGAACCTTCCGTACATATAAGAGAAGCATTAGTCTTTTTCAAACAATTAGATGCAGAAGACCCTTCCCTAAACGTTATATGGGATGAGACACTTCAGGAAATCCATATCCACGTCATGGGTGCGATTCAGCTTGAAGTATTGGAACAGATTGTGAGTGAACGATATGGCATACAAGTTACCTTTGCTGATCCTGAGATCTTATATAAGGAAACGATCAAAGACACGGTTGTTGGATATGGTCATTTTGAACCGTTAGGGCACTATGCTGAAGTCCATTTACAGATAGAAGAGGGGGAAAGAAATAGCGGCATTGTGTTTGAAAACAAGTGTCACCCTGATGAATTGATCGTGGGCTATCAAAATCTCGTTCAGCAACATCTATTTGAACGTGATCATCATGGAATACTTACTGGTTCCCCTCTAACAGATGTAAAAATAACCCTATTAACAGGGAGAGCTCACAACAAACACACTTCTGGTGGCGACTTTCGTGAAGCGACCTTTAGAGCCATAAGGCAAGGTTTAGAAAAAGCTAAGAACCGATTACTAGAGCCTGTTTATCAGTATAAGATTAAGGTGGATATTGACCAAATGGGCAAGGTATTAACCGATATCCAGCAAGCATACGGACATTATGAGACACCACAAGCAGAAGGTGATAAAGCCGTTCTAACAGGTACTGTCCCTGTTGCCACCTTTATGGACTATCCGAATCAATTAGCATCCTACACCCAGGGGAGGGGGGCCATTTCTTTAGTATTTGCAGGGTATGACAGATGTCATAATGAGGAAAAAGTTATGGAACGGAAAAATTATAATAAGGACGCTGATCCAGAATACACTTCCTCATCCATCTTTTGTGCCAAAGGTGTGGGCTATTCCGTTCCTTGGAATGAAGCGGAAGGAAAAATGCACGCATTGTAAAAGAACCTTCCATGGATTGACAACTTGTCCCTTTTATGATATTTAATTATTGGGAATTAGCACTCCCGGCGAAAGAGTGCTAAACCTGTCATCAAAGGTGAAATAATAAACAAACTTCTATTCTTTTTGGAAATGTGAAAGGAGAGGTCCTTATGGCTAAGAAGCAATTTAAAGCCGAGTCTAAAAGGTTACTAGAGATGATGATTAACTCCATTTATTCACAACGAGAAGTCTTTTTACGTGAGTTAATTTCAAATTCAAGTGATGCCATAGATAAACTGTATTACAAGGCATTAACGGATGATTCCTTAAGTTTCAATAAGGATGATTATTACATAAAGATTGTTCCAAACAAGGAAGCTCGTACTCTAACCATTTCAGATACCGGTATTGGGATGACAAAGGAAGAGTTAGAGACAAATTTAGGTACTATTGCAAAGAGTGGTTCACTTGCTTTTAAAAAGGAAAATGAAGCAAAAGACGGCTTTGATATTATTGGACAATTTGGTGTAGGTTTCTATGCTGCATTTATGGTAGCAGACGTTGTAACCGTGGTTAGTCGTGCATTAGGTAGTGATGAAGCCTACAAATGGGAGTCTAAAGGTGCCGATGGATACACAATCGTTCCTACTGAAAAAGAAACGGTGGGAACAGATATTATCCTTACGATTAAAGAAAACACAGAGGAAGATAATTATGACGAGTATTTAGAAGAGTACCGCATAAAATCTATAGTTAAAAAATATTCAGATTTTATTCGTTATCCAATTAAGATGGATGTTACAGAAAGTAAGCTGAAGGAAGGCTCTGAGGACGAATATGAAAGTGTTGTTGAAGAGAAAGTAATCAACAGCATGGTTCCCATTTGGAAAAAGAACAAAAACGAACTATCAACAGAAGACTATGAAAATTTTTATCAAGAAAAGCATTATGGGTTTGACAAGCCATTAACCCATCTTCATATCAACGTCGATGGTACAATCCGCTATAATGCCATTTTATTTGTCCCAGAAAACATTCCATTTGATTACTACTCTGAAAAGTATGAAAAAGGTTTAGAGTTGTATTCGAATGGCGTACTCATCATGAACAAGTGTGCGGATTTACTACCAGATTACTTTAGCTTTGTAAAAGGAATGGTAGACTCTGAGGATTTATCCTTAAATATATCACGTGAAATGCTTCAGCATGATCGCCAGCTAAAAGTGATTGCGAAAAACTTGAACAAGAAAATTAAAAATGAATTGCAAAGTCTATTAAAAAATGACCGAGAAAAATATGAAACTTTCTTTAAGTCATTTGGTAGACAACTGAAGTTTGGTGCTTACAGTGACTTTGGGGCCAACAAAGAAGTTCTTCAAGATCTTCTTTTGTTTTACTCCTCCAAGGAAAAGAAACTAGTTTCTCTGGATGAATATGTATCTAGAATGCCTGAAGATCAAAAGTTCATTTATTATGCAACAGGTGAGTCAATCGATCGGATCGAAAAAATGCCACAGACTGAAATGGTTGCGGATAAAGGCTATGAAATTTTGTACTTTACTGAAGACATTGATGAGTTTGCAATCAAGATGATCATGAATTACAAGGAAAAAGAGTTTAAGTCTGTATCTAGCGGTGATCTTGGCATTGAAGAAAGTGAGTCGCAAGAAAAGTCAGAAACAAAACAAAACGAACATAAAGAGTTGTTCGAACAAATGAAAAAAGTGCTGGTGGACCACGTTAAAGATGTACGCTTATCCAAGCGTCTGAAATCACATCCGGTCTGCTTAGCAAGTGAAGGCGACATCACAATAGAAATGGAAAAAGTACTACGTGCTATGCCTGATAATAAAGATGTAAAAGCAACAAAAATACTAGAAATTAACCCGAACCATGAAGTATTTGAGGTCTTAAAGGATGCTTTCACAAAGGATCAGGACAAGTTAGAACTTTATACGAAACTGTTGTATAACCAAGCGCTGTTAATTGAAGGTTTACCGATAGAAGACCCAGTTGCCTTTACCAATGACATGTGTAAAGTTATGGTTTAATTTTTACTATGCCCGCCACTTTATTAGTTGGCGGGCTATTGTTATGATGAGAGTAAGAAAAGAGATTGAAAGAAAGTGTGGGAATCATGACTTCAAATATAGTGTTAGGAGCAGGTATACTAGGTGCTTCAACGGCTTACCACTTAGCTAGAGCGGGTAAGCAGGTCATTATTGTTGATCGAAAAGACGCTGGACAGGCTACTGATGCGGCAGCTGGCATCATTTGTCCTTGGATCTCACAACGTCGTAATAAGGCCTGGTATCAGTTAGTAAAAAACGGTGCCCGGTATTACGAAACGCTTATTCCTCTATTAAAAGAAGATGGCGAAGAAGAAACGGGCTATAAAAAGGTTGGAGCCATCAGTTTACATACAGATGAACAAAAACTAGAGAAAATGATTGAGAGAGCAATAAAGCGTAGGGAAGATGCTCCCGAAATGGGGGATATCACCCGCTTATCACAAGAAGACACTAAAAAGCTTTTCCCTCCATTATCTGATGAGTATGCATCTGTTCATATTAGTGGAGCAGCACGGGTAAACGGAAGGTCTCTTCGTGATGCCATGTTAAGAGCTGCTGTAAAGAATGGTGCGCAATTCATTGAAGGTGATGCTTCCATACTTTCCGAAGGCAACAATGTAAAAGGAATACAAATTAGAGATGAAAAACGAATGGGGGATCGAGTTTTAGTGACAACCGGAGCATGGGCTAGCGACGTCATTAAGCCACTTGGTGTTACCTTCAAGGTCTCTGCTCAAAAAGCACAAATTATCCATTTACAATATACAGCTGATCATACAGGTGATTGGCCGGTAATCATGCCTCCAAATAATCAATATATCCTTTCATTTGATCAGGGGAGAGTTGTGATCGGAGCGACGCACGAAGATGAGGTTGGATATGACCTACGTGTAACCGCTGGTGGTATGCATGAAATATTGGATAAGGCGCTTAAGGTAGCACCTGGTTTGGCAGAAAGTGAAGTCGTTGAGACAAGGGTTGGTTTCCGTCCATTTACGCCAGGTTTTCTTCCGATCATTGGTCCTCTTCCAGGATATGATGGAATCTTTCTGGCGAATGGGTTAGGGGCATCAGGATTAACGAGTGGTCCATACTTAGGGGCAGAATTAGCGAAGCTGGCTCAAGGTTTACCTACTGAGCTAGATCTTACTCACTATGATGTTGCAGGAGCTATTGAGTAGGGACATTATTACATATACGGTAATGTTGGGAGCCATACGTATTGTTTGGCTCTATACGGTAATGATAGGGAGCTAAACGGTATTGTTTTGACCTATACGGTAATGATAGGGAGCTATACGGTATTGTTTGGCTTTATACGGTAATGGTAGTGAGTTATACAGTATTGTCCGTGTTTGAACTGTAATGGTTAGTCAAGAAAATGAAGAGGATCAATAAAACAGTTGAAAGGAAGAGAGCAATGAATATTCAAGAGGGTTTTGTTGAAGTTACTGGTGGGAAGGTTTGGTACCAAAAGCATGGCACCCATACTGGTAAGACGCCACTCCTTATCTTACACGGAGGACCAGGCTCTTCCCACTTTGCGATGCAAGGATTAAGGATTTTAGCTGAAGAGCGTCCTGTCATATTTTATGATCAACTTGGGTGTGGAAAATCAGACCGTCCAACTGATGTTTCCCTATGGAAAATTGACCGATTTGTTGAAGAACTAGGACAGATTCGTGAAGCACTATCCTTAGATGAAGTACATATACTCGGCCATTCTTGGGGGACGACTCTAGCAGCGGCCTACATGCTAACGAAACCTGTTGGAGTGAAAAGTGTCATTTTTTCTAGTCCTTGTTTAAGTGCCCCATTATGGGCTGAAGACCAAGAGAAAAATCGTAAGCTCCTCCCAGAAAGTGTTCAGGCTACATTGAAAGAATGTGAAGAAAATGGAACCACGGATTCAAAAGCATATAAGGATGCAACAGCTGAATTTAATAAACGATTTGTCTGTCGGTTAGATCCAATGCCTGAATTTTTAAAAGAAGGAGCCCACTTTAAAAATCCAGAAGTCTATAACATTATGTGGGGACCCTCAGAATTTCATGTAACAGGGAACTTAAAGCATTTTGACTGTACGGATCGTCTAAAAGAGATTCAAATACCCACGCTCTACACATGTGGACGGTATGATGAGGCGACACCAGCATCTACTGAATATTTTAGTCAGTTAACACCCAATTCAAAGTTTCATGTGTATGAGAATAGTGCCCATATGCCGTATTTAGAAGAAAGAGAAGAATTCGTGAGGGTTGTAACAAACTTTTTAAATGAAATAGAGTCACAAGCTAATAAAAAGCTATCATAGATAGCTTTTTTTAGTGTGCTTCATGTAATTCCTTCTCTTGTTTTCTTGCCTTTCTTTTAATCAGTAAAAAGATAGCGAAGATTAGGAATTCTAAAGTGAGTCCAAGAAGGGCCCAAGTATAAAAAGAGAATTCTTGGTGCATATGATTATTCTTAAATAATTGTATGGATAGTAAGCTCAGCAAGATGCCACCTGGTAGTAAAAAAAGATTGGATTCCCTTCTATTCATTACGTTAAACATCTTGAAAAAACAATAAAGTGTTAAAGCCATTTTACAATAGATGGTAGGTAGCCAAACAGACGCAATGACAAGATCAAGGCGATCTAAAAAATCCGTTAAATGGATTTCTTGGATTAGTTGGTAATTTGGGTAAGATGCATATCGGACAATTTCTGGACCTAGTACTGCAATATTTAAAAAGAGTAGCAAGAATAATAAAAATATACTGACACAGACCGACCACATGACAGCTACTCTACTTTTTTCTATTGGCTGAACACTACCTACTATGAAAAAAAGGACCACAATTTCGCCTATCCATGAGAGAAATATAAAGGAAGATTTTAATAGAGACGGGATTGAACCTAATCCAAGGACTGGTTGAAAATTCGCTACGTCAATCTCATTTAATAGTAGAAATGGCAACAGCATAACAGTAAAAACAAGAATCATAAAATGGATTTGTGTGACTCTGGCCACTACCTCCAATCCTGAATAGGCAATGTATGTGAGTGTTAGGACACTTAATATCGAAACGACCAGGATGGGGGTGGTTGGCAATAATACCATTCCCACAAAATCAGAAGCAGCTCTTAAGTCTTTGATAAAAGTAAATACCAAAAAGATTCCAAATAGAAAGGTGAAAATCTTCTTGGTTTTAGTCGATTTATTGTTTATTAAATAATCTTGAAGAGCGGGTGTGATTTTGGATAGCCCGAACCAACAAATCAGAACAACAAACGGCGTTACCATAAGTGGAACCATCCAAGTATTTTGATAGGAGTAATCCACTAGCTTCTGAGGGAGGCTGATGAGTGTCCCCACAAAAATGAAATTAGATAAAAGAATGAATAATTGAAAGGGAGAGACTCTTGCTTTCATGTGTTTAGCACCCACTTTGTAAATTCTCCTATTGTATTATTCAATCCATCTACAATCCACACAAGCGATAGATGGGTCGAAAAAAAGATGGAAGAAACAAATGATAGAAAAATTAAGAAGAAAAAGATAAGCTTTGATTTCTTTTTTTCCTTCTTTAGATCTTTCCAATGAAAGAACGTTATGGACACTAGAAGTAGACATATGGTTACTGTTTCAATCATGATTATTTAGCCACCTTTAAACCTGTATTAGAAAGACGTTGAATTTCTGCATCGACTGTAACCTTTACTTTTACATCGGGAAGCATATCCCTCCAATGGTCTTCTACTGTTTTCCAGTACTTATTTTCACCTCTGTATAAGCTCCAGCCAAGCCCAAAGGAATCAACTTTTTCAGATTTTGTGTGTTCCACAATAGCACTAATATTACTTTGAATCACATTTTCCATACTCTTTCTTACTTTGTTGTAGGATTCCTCATCTTCTAGGTTAAGATTTGTTTCGTTTTCCATAAGAATTGACTCCGTATCGATATGTATCTCAAATTCTGGAATGCCCTGAGATATGGTGTGATGGATTCTGCGTTTACCCTCTATAATTTTGACATTGACCTCTCCCTCGTCTTCAATAGGGATTGTGACACTTTTACTTCTCATTTTCTCTAACATCCAGTAGACCCCTTGTGTTTCTTCAACGTTGGTATGAAAGACTAGCTTGTCATTTTTTAATATCCCGATTTTCTTTATCTCAATTTCTTCCTTCTGTGTTTCAGGGCTTTGGTTTTGTGTTTTTACGACCTCAACCAGAGGAATCATTGGGTCTTTTCCTGGGCGCTTTATGTCATTCAAGATGTTTTTGACGGTTAGGCTAAAGCCGAATTTCGACATTTCTCTAATGGCTTCTGCAGGGAGTTTTTCAAGGTGCGGCGCTGAATTTAGCACAGTTATGGAAGGCCCGTTAGAAACTAAGATAAAAGCCGAAATCCGAGATTGTGGCTGAAGGGCGATTACATCCACAACCGGACCGAAACCTTCTCTGGCAATTTCATCTCCAATGATGATGACACGTCTGTGAGAGAAGTTTAATCGTCTAGACATTCTTGCCTGTAAATTTTCGTTGCTTTCACGGATATTCCGCCCAACACCTGAGTCTACATAGAAAGGACGGTCGCTCCCTGTACCACCACCGCCACCTTCTGCACCTCCCATTGCACCGGGGAGGGGGATCTGTGCAGAAACACGATATTTTCTTTGATCGTCTGATTTTTCTAGATCAAAGCCCGTTGCGATAACAAAAGCTACATCGTTAATTTCTACACGATCCCAACAACCGGTCAAAGTCGTTATAATGATGGTGAAAATGACAAGAACTTGGAACATTCGTTTCATAAACATACTCCTAGTGTGTCGAAATTTTATGAACTACTTTCACGCTGAGCATTTTCTTTATTGGTTTGATTAGGTCTTGAGTTCATCTTCCACCAAGGAACCCGAATAAATACGTCTTTTAAGTCTTTCACAGTTAAAGGTGCTAATGGTGAAAGGTAAGGAACACCAAAAGAGCGTAGCTTGCAAAGATGTGTAATGATGAAAAGCAGTCCTAATACAATTCCAAATAGACCGAACATTCCCGCTAACAACATTAAAGGAAATCGAAGCAACCTGATGGAAATCGCCATATTGAATCGAGGAATTGTAAAGGAGGCAATTCCTGTTAAAGATACGATAATAACCATAGGTGCTGAAACAATACCTGCTTGAACGGCTGCTTGGCCAATAACTAATGCTCCTAAAATACTAACTGCTTGACCAACTGGTTTTGGTAAACGAATTCCCGCTTCCCTAAGTGCCTCAAATGCGACTTCCATAATCATGGCTTCTACAAAAGCGGGGAAGGGGATGGATTCCCGACTTGCTGCAATGCTATATAGAAGGTTAGAGGGAATCATTTCAGGATGATAGGTAGATACGGCAATATACAAAGCAGGTAGTAATAAGGCAATCAAAATAAAGATAAACCGTAACCATCTTAGAAAAATAGATATATGAAACCGGTTATAATAATCTTCACTTGCTTGGAGAAATTGCCAAAACGTGGTTGGAAGGATTAAACAAAAGGGAGTCCCACTCACTAAAATGGCTACACGTCCCTCCAAAAGGTTTGCCGCAACGGTATCTGGCCGTTCTGTATTTTGTATTTGAGGAAAAAAACTAGAAGGGCTGTCCTCAATTAACTCCTCAATATAACCACTTTCTAAAATTCCATCGATTTGGATTTGGTCGATTCTCTTTTCAACTTCTTCTACTAATGATTGCTCTGCAAGCCCATCCATATAAAGAATGTCTACATTTGTATTCGTTTCAGTACCCACTTCTTTAGAAATGATTTTTAGCCGACTAGATTTTATCTTATTCCGGATTAAACTGGTGTTTACCCTGATATTTTCTGTAAATCCTTCCCGGGGGCCACGAACAGCAGTTTCCGTTTCAGGTTCCGAGACACTCCTCGTTTCACCGCCGCGGGCGTTAAAGACCATTGCTTTTGCCATTGAATCGACAAACAAGATCGTATTTCCTGCTAAGATTTGTTTCGTAACATCATCCAGTTTAGTAGCTTCTACCACTTTATTAATAGAAATCACTTGCTCTTCTAAATACTCAGGAGTTACTTGCTGTGGTTCAATCTTTGAAAGAAGCCTATGAATGGCATGTAACTGAATGCTGCTGTTATCGACAAGGCCATCAATATACATTAACGATGCTGGATTTTCTCCTACCTTTAGGGAGCGAATCACTACATCTGAACACTTATCAAAAGTTTCTTTCAGAATGCGCATGTTTTCATGTAGGTTAGAAGAAACATCAATGTTTAGTTTTTCTTCTGATTTTTTGTTGTCTTTTTGTGGTGCATCCTGTTCTTTATTTTTCATTCTTGGTGTCTCCCGTTATATAAATTCTCAAGTGGTCAACACCTATTTTGTCCAAGTAAATGAAGACTATCCATTTCATGGAATAAGAGGGAGGAAGCAAAAAAACTCAGTCTATACTGACTGAGTTTTTTAATGGGGTTTTAATACAACCTTTATACAGTTATCTGTTTTCGTATCAAACATTTCATAGCCTTTTTTTGCTTCGGAAAGAGGAAGTCGGTGAGTTACTACGTCAGATAAATTGATTTTCCCGTCATTAACCAGCTTATATAGTTGTGGAATAAGGGGAATAACATGGGCTTGTCCCATCTTTAACTGGATGTTTCTTTGGAAGAAATCGCCGAGAGGGAACGCGTTATATCTCATTCCATAAATTCCGGTTAATTGGACAGTCCCACATTTTCTAACTGCTTGTGCGGCCATTACAATGGCCCCCATTGAACCGCCATGAAGCTTTAATCCAGTTGCTAAAAACTCCATAGGTGTCATTTTCCCGTCCATACCTACGCAATCAATGACCACATCAGCCCCACCTTGTGTAATCTCCTTCAAATGCTCACCGATATTTTGTTCTGATTCAAAATTAACAATTTCCACGTTATTAGTCTTTTTGGCGTGTTGCAAACGATAATCTACATAATCTACGGCTATTACTCGCTTGGCCCCTTTGAACCATGAAAACTTCTGTGCTAATAATCCTACAGGACCACATCCTAGAATAATTACGGTATCCCCATTTTTAACACCTGCATTCTCAACACTCCAAAAAGCTGTAGAAGCGGCATCGGAAAGTAAGACTAACTGCTCATCTTCAACTTCACAATCATCTGGTAGGCGGAAGGGAGTAAAGTTTCCATACGGGACGCGTAAATATTCCGCTTGTCCACCTGCGTATCCACCAGTTGTTTCAGAGTAACCGAAGTATGCCCCCATGTCTCCATGAGGATTTGCATCATCACATTGACTCGTGTAGCCATGATGACAGTACCAGCATTGACCACAGCTAATATTAAATGGAACAATGACACGATCCCCTTTTTTCACTTTTGTAACTTCTGGACCCACTTCCTCTACAATACCCATCGGCTCATGGCCAATAATAAAATTTTCTGGCATGTTGGGAATCATTCCATGAATGAGATGTAGGTCAGAACCACAAATAGCAGAGGTTGTTACTTTAACAACAATATCGTCAGCCTTTTCAATTTGGGGGTCGCGTACATCTGTTACTTGAACATCTTTTATACCTTGATAGGTAACTGCTTTCATTTGTCATCACCTTTTTTATTATTTATAAGGAGTCGCGAACGTTCCCAAACGATCTGTGTCTCTTGGGTATAAATTCATCTCTGCAATACTTAATGCGGTATCGGCAGATTTCCAATCTAGCTCTACTTGCTTCCCTAAATCATGTGGGGAAAGCCACCCTTTTTCAAGCATGAGATCAACAAGTTCTGCGTATAAGTCAATCGCTTTATCCATTTGATGGTATAACACTTCGCGCAAATCATGAGTGGCTGTTTCCGTAAGTGTTACAGCATAATAGCGAATCCCTGTTTTCACCGACAGAAGGAAGTCCATAGCAACAGATGCATCTACTGTTTTGGGCATCCCTTCGGCGTATTTGGGATCTAAATAATCTTGGTTCATTATTTTTTCACCTCAAGGTTAATGAATGGTTGTTCTGGCTCCTTCATAGTGCCTTTTTAATTCATTGAGATCATGTATAGATTGTTGAACATCTTTTTCCATCAAAGCTTTTAAGTCATTATCAAAACAAATACCTTGCATGAGCTTTGATTTTAGAAGACAGACGGTTTTAAAATTGATCACTTCATGTGTATCCATTGTTTCATGATAAGCTAATGTCTGTTTAACCATTATCTTTACACCTCTTTTCAACTAACACGGTTTCATTTTTCCCAAACTCATTCCTTAAAATTTCCGTTTCAGTCCTTTTGTACATGCTTTCTGTTACCAACAATGTCAGCAAATACCTCCGTTCAAAAAAGCGAGAATGGAGAAAATAAAACCACAAGATAGAGGAAAGGAGCACATTTTATGACAAAACACATGGCATTACATGAAACTCTTGAAGTGCATGAATTGCTTACCTTCAAAAATCTGGCTTTGACAAAATCTCTAACAATGAGTCCTCTTGTTCAAGATGAACAGTTAAAAAATATAATGCAAGCAGATGCTGAAGCAGGTACAGCGTTTATTCATCGTTTAAAGGAATTACTAACAGATAGGGGTCAAGAGTCATGAATTCAGTCTTTAAAAAGTTGATGGGAATGGGTGCTATGACGGACCAAGTCATTGCAACCGATTTCTTAATTTCTACGAAAGCCGCAGTTAGAAACTTGGCTTTCGCGGTCACAGAAACGACAACTCCGGAAGTTCGCGAAGTACTTAGAAAAGAATTGAGGAATGCTGTGAAGACGCACGAACAGATTTCCGATTATATGGTGGAGAAAGGTATTTATCATCCCCATGATCTGAGTGAGCAGCTGAAAGTAGATTTGAATATAACGGATACAGCTTTAAATTTGGCTGACAAATAGAAAGGAGGAGAAACAAACATGAGGCATTTAGTCGCCTTTATAATAAAACTCGCTGCCAATGGTATTGTAATTTTTTCATTTTTAGCCATCTACAACCCAAACATTAACATTGTTTTAACCATTGCCATTCTCACAACCGTATTGGCTTATATTATTGGCGATTTAGGGATACTACGGAGGCTTGGGAATACTGCTGCAACAATTGGAGACTTTTTATTAGCTTTTATTACAATCGGAGGACTCAGCTACTTCATGATCCAACAAAGCTGGAATATGATTATAACCAGTTTTTTTGCTGCAGTGGCAATCACAGTGATTGAAATTCTTTACCATTTGTTTGTTAAGCATTACCTTTTTGAAGAGAATAAGGAAACACGGGTTGTTTTAAGGACCGATCCTAAGCAGCGTTTTGCAACAGAATTTTCTAAGGAGCTTTATGTTAGAAGTCGTAATAAGAAGAAGTAATAACACCCAGCCACTCATTTGAAATATGAGAGTGAGCTGGGTGTTTTATTATTAACTGAGAGAAAGGTAAAAAGCTTATTTTACTAGCTTCATAGTCATAATTATTTATTTGATTCATGTTAAGAATAAGGTAGTGTGTTTGATTTAGTCACCTTTTTAAAAAAACATGAGCAAATAATTTCTCTGATCTATATGTTATTTGTTACTCTATTTATTATTCTGAGTAAGAAAGGACAATGAAAGATGTCTAAAATAAATATACCGGTCTCCGTCTTAAACCTTGCGCCAATTCGAGAGGGACAAGGAACGAAAGAGGCGATTGATTCTATGGTGAATCTTGCACAAGCTACAGAAAAATTAGGATACACACGGTATTGGATTGCCGAGCACCATAATACCAGTACGCTAGTAAGTTCTGCTACATCCATTTTAATTAAACATACATTAGAACATACAAAAAGTATTCGAGTTGGATCTGGCGGTGTAATGCTTCCAAACCATTCACCTTTAGTAGTGGCAGAGCAGTTTGGAACGATGGCAACTATTTATCCGGACAGACTAGATTTAGGGCTAGGACGTGCACCAGGAACTGATATGGTAACGGCCGGTGCGTTGAGACGCTCTCAAAATGATACGGTGTATACGTTCCCAGAAGATGTTCAAGATTTATTACGCTATTTTGGTCCAGAGGAAGTACAAGGACAAGTAAAAGCGTATCCTGGTCTTGGTACAAATATCCCTATCTATATTCTTGGCTCCTCTACAGACTCAGCCTATTTAGCAGCTAAATTAGGATTACCATATGTGTTTGCATCACACTTTGCACCAAGATACATGGAAGAAGCTATCCAAATTTATCGCGCGCGATTCCAGCCGTCTCAGTATTTAGATAAACCGCATATGATGGTTTGTCTCAATGTCATTGCTGCTGATACAGATGAAGATGCTCAGATGCAATTGACGACCATGCAGCAGTTTTTCTTAAATGTGGTGCGTGGGACCCAAATGAAATTGCAACCACCTGTGGAGAGCATGGACGAAATCTGGAGTTTGCCGGAAAAACAAATGGCAACTTCGATGTCCAGTATGACACTGCTTGGTAGCAAGGATACGGTTCGCAATCAACTCACCAGATTCCAGGAGTTATATAATGTGGATGAGTTAATGGCGGTTTCTTACATTTTTGACGAAGGGAAGCAAGTCCGTTCCTACGAAATTTTAAAAGAGATTGTCGATGGTAAATAATTTTATAAAAAGTATCACCATTTTTCATTTACTGCATATATTGAGTTGGTGTGAGTAAATTATTATGAAGGATGGTTGAAAGATGAGTAATAATCAAGTGAAGTACAGTACAACAAAGAATTGGGAGCAAAATCGCTCGGATTATAAGGTAATAGAAGTAAATGTATCTAATCCCGCTGATAGTCTATATGCAGTGGTTACTCCCGTTAAGAACAAGTAAAGATAAAAATGTTTTAACCCTGTCTTTTTGTTTCTCTTACATAGAGGAGGCAGGGTTTTTATATTTTTGAACTTTGAAATATCTACCTACCTAATATTTAACTTTTGAATGAGGAATACTTTAAAAAGTTGAAGTAGGAGGGATATTGTGGAACGAACTAATAACGACGGAAAGCATATGGAGATTTCTGAAGTTAAAATCAGTCCGTTTGAGCTAAAAGATAAGCTCATTGATTTAGCAAAAGGAAAAATGAGAATGACTCGGGCCATGTTGGATGCAGGACGTGGGAATCCTAACTGGATTGCAGCCACACCACGTGAAGCATTTTTCGCACTTGGACAATTCGCTGTCCAAGAATCACGCCGAGTATGGAATGAACATGATTTAGCGGGTATGCCACATCATGAGGGACTAGCTGAAAGATTTTATACATATGTGAAGGAACATCCTGAAACGCCAGGGATCAACATGTTAAAGGAAATCGTGGATTATGGGATAGATGTGAAGCATTTTGAACCAGATTTATGGCTTTATGAACTAGTGGATGGAATCATTGGTGATAATTACCCGAATCCGGACCGAATGTTAGTTAAAATTGAGCAAGTAGTACATGATTTTTTATTACAAGAGCTATGTGGAAGTGATACTGCTTGTGGAAGATACGATTTGTTTGCGGTAGAAGGTGCAACAGCTGCAATGTGTTATATCTTTGACACCTTGTATAAAAATTATCTTCTTCCACCAGGGTCCAAGATTGCGGTGATGGTTCCCATTTTTCCACCATATATAGAAATTCCAGAACTTCCGACAAATGCTTATGATGTAATCGAAATCCATGCCTCAGAATTAGATGAGAATGGGAATCACACGTGGCAATATCCAAAAGAAGAATTAGAGAAGCTAGCTGATCCTGACATCAAGGCTGCCTTTATCGTAAATCCGAGTAATCCACCATCTGTTGCTATGAATAATGAATCGATCCAACAATTGATAAGGATTGTAAAGGAAGAAAATCCAAATCTAATGATTATCTCGGATGACGTATATGGTACGTTCGTTGAGGGCTTTCGTTCGATTATGGTGGAACTCCCCTTTAATACCATTGGAGTATACTCCTTTTCGAAATACTTCGGTGTAACAGGTTGGCGACTCGGGACAATTGCATTGAACCGAACGAATGTGTTTGACAAGTTACTAAGCGAGTTACCCGTAGAAAAAAAGAAAGTATTACACAGAAGGTACGCTTCCCTTACACATGATACGGATAACTTAAAGTTTATCGATCGCTTGGTAGCCGATAGCCGTACGGTTGCTATGAATCATACAGCGGGACTTTCGACACCACAACAGGTTCAAATGGCATTGTTTTCTATTTTCGCTGTACTGGATCAAAATAATCGCTATAAAAAGCAAACCAATGAGATTTGTACACGGAGAATGGTGCGGCTTTACGAAGGTTTAGGGTTACCTAAGAAGCAATTACCGAATGATGCTGACTATTATACGGAAATTGACCTTGAAATATGGGCCAAACATAACTATGGAGCGGAGTTTACAGAGTTTCTACAAACAAACTACAAGCCAATCGATGTCTTATATCGGTTAGCAGAAAAGTCATCCATTGTGTTGTTAAATGGGGAAGGGTTTTTAGCACCGACCTGGTCGATTCGCGTGTCTCTTGCAAATTTGAATGATGATGCTTACTTAACGATTGGACAAGAGTTGCGAAATGTATTGGAAGAGTATGTGTCAGAATGGAAAGAAGCGGGAAGTTAAGTAGATGAAGCAGCTCTATTGAGGGCTGCTTTTTTACTGGAAACTACGGGTTTTGACAGGTTAAAAACTACCATAATTTGATAGATAAACAAAAACCTCTTTTGGTGCTAATATTATGTATCGACATAGTGATTATGTCGAAAATAAATCTCCTATGAAAGAGGGAAAATACAACTATATGAAAAAGTTTAGTCTAGTTTTAATAGGCTTATTAATAACTGTTACTTTAGCAGCTTGTGGAACTGGTGGCAAATTAGACAAATCACAAGTGCTAAGCAAATCCATTGAAGCAAGTAAATCGATTGAAAGCTACTCTGTTGAAATGAATATGGACGTTGATATGATGGACATGAAGCAGAAGATTTCGGCAACTGGAGATCTTACACATAATCCAGATACCATGCATCTAAACATGAGTATGGGAATGGAAGGTATGACATTGGACATGGAAACGTATGTAAATGGTGAAGAAGCATATATGAGCATGTTCGGTGAGTGGATTAAAATGAATCCTGAGGAAATGGGATTAAGTGATTTTGACCAACTTAGTCAAGAAGAAATGGAAAAGCTTGCTCAATTCGAAGACAAGTTTGAGATGACTGAAGAAGATGGTGAATATGTTCTGTCACTGTCAGGGAATGATGAGGCTTACAATGTTTTAATTGAAGAATATGTTCTTTCTTCTTTAGGTGATTTTTCAGGAGATCCCTATATGGAAGAAATGTTAGAATCCATTTCTATTCAAAAATTGGACTTAGTGATTCATATTGACAAGAAAACCTTCTTCCAAACAGCTCAAAGCTTTGATATTGAGCTTGAAATGGTAGAAGAAGAGCTGACAACTCCGATTAAAATTAAAGGTGAATTTACTACTTCTAACCTTAATAAAGTAGAACCTATCGAGATTCCTACAGAAGTAAAAGAGAATGCTGTTGAAGATGAAATGGGATTATTCTCTGATAGCAGCATGACAGTGGAAGATATTCAAGCTTTAGTGAGCTATGATGTTCCAGAACCAGCCCAACTTCCAGAAGGTTTTGTATTTACTGACGGTTATTATGATGAGGAATTTGAGTCTGTTACATTGAACTATGATAAAGATATGGATAATTGGGTAATGCTTTCTATCTATACACCAGATTTTATTAGCATGGAAGAGCTTGAGGGAGAAGCTGTTACTGTTCAAGACTCCCCAGGGCTATACTATGAGATGGATGGATATTTTAGTGTAACGTGGGAAAAGGACGGACTTATCATTGAACTAGGTGGCGTTGGAAGCGAATTAACTAAGGAAGAAATGCTTACGATTGCTGAGAGTGTTCAGTAAGTAAATAGTGATTAAAAACAGGTTTGGATGTTGTTCCAGCCTGTTTTTTTGTTGACTTATAGAACGTTTGTTCGTATAATAATAATAGGAAAAGTTTTCAAGTGAATTAAGGTCTATAGTTATGTTAACTAAAGGAGATGGGGAAGATGCCTAGAAATCCTGGAGTGACAGATGAACAGATTATTAGGATGTACAAAAGCAAGATGCCTTTTAAGAAAATGAAAGCTGTAACAGGTCTCTCTGATAGAGGGATTCGGAATGTAATCCATAAGCACGGTGTCCAAATGAATCGAGAGCAGTATTCAGGCCAACCACGCAAACACCAGGTAAATGAAGACTTTTTTAAAACTTGGACTCATGAAATGGCTTGGGTTTTAGGATTGTTTGTGACAGATGGTCATGTAAACAAGCAAACCCATAGTATAGTATTTTCTCAGAAAGACGAACAAATTCTCCGGCTCATTGCTAAACACATGGAAGCAGATTATGTTTTAGCTTCGACGGGACCGACTAGACTAACACCTTCGCTAATTATTAACTCCAAAAAAATAAAAAACGACCTCGAAAGTTTGGGCATTCATCCTAACAAGTCTATGACAGTCCCTTTTCCAGAAGTTCCTGCGCAATATTTGCCTTCGTTTATAGAAGGGGTAATAGAGGGAGATGGCTGGGTCCAACGAAAAGGATATGTAATGAATGTTACAACCGCAAGTTTTCATTTTGCAAATGGATTGCTATCTACATTTCAGTCTTGGGAACTACGATCTGAAATTACTTCAACTAAAAACCAAAAGGGTAATTCCATTTACCGTGTATGGGTTAAAGGAAAATATGACCTTCCTAAGCTAGCAAAAATTATATATAATGATGCTACTATGGAGTATTCTTCATACAAAAAAAAATACATGTCTCAACGCTTAAATGAATTATAAATTTCGTCGTAATGAGGTGATTATATGTGGAAATTAGTAAATGGTAAATTAGTTCATTCTAAAGACGATACAAGAATTAAATTTAGAACAAATATTAGCAAATCACTCTTAGACAACTTAACTGAAATTGCTGAACAAAATTACACACATGTAAACTACTTATTAGAATCAGGCTTAAAAAGAGTATTATCACAAGGTGTTATTACTTTTAATAAAGCAACCAGACCAAAAGATAGAGTTCAATACAAAACAACTTATGATAAAGATTTATTAGAAAGCGTTAAAGAGTTTGCAAAAGAACATAATCTTTTTATCAATGATGTAATTGAGTATAGTGCACAGTACATAGATATTGAAAGATGTAAAACAACAGATTATAAGAATAGGGTAGAATGATGGGAATACTTTATTCCTTTTTCTTACTACGCCCCCTACATAATATAAATTATCGGAAATCAAATTTCAGAAACACAACACATCTCAAAGATTAAGATTACTTAGGATAGTGAGACGAAATAAAAAAACAAAACCGCAGTTCTTTAATTCTGCGGTTTTTGTTCGAACCTTGCTACTTTAAATGTGCCAGTTATATGGCTTCCAGGAACCTTGTTTCTTTCGTATTTCTATGATCTGTCCAATATGATACGCGTTATGAATTGCAATATTTGCAATAGATTCCCACCATAATTCTTTATGATCTATTGAAACCAATGTATTTAGCTGGTCTTCAGTTGAGTCTAATATGGTATTTCTCCAGTTATGTAAACTAGATAATAATGCTTCAACAGCATTTGACCAGTTTTCTTCTGTAATATCAACGGCTGACACATCAAATGTTTCCGAGTTGTTACTGACGGAATCTGTTACAGATTCTCCTTTATACCTGGCTAAATATCGGTTATTCCAAAACGTTAGATGCTGAACGTTATTCCAAACTGAATTGGTTCCAGTAGCATCCCAAGCTGCTTGCTCCGCTGTCAAGCCTTCCACAGACTGTTTTAATGGTACAAACCAGTTTACCTGGTCTGCACACGCTGCAAATTGTACGGCTAATAATTCTTTTCGTCCAGACATAAAAATAGCCTCCTAATTAAGGTTTTATGGCCAATTATAGTTGTAAATCAACAATAATTTGCTGAGAAAGAACGCGTTCTGTCACCATTTTTATAAATAATCTATCGTTTTCATCAAGTGTATCAGGATCTAACTTTTTGTTTATCACCGCATACAAGACAATATCTCTTAATCTTAAAAACAAAGGGATCGATTCAATGGCTTCCCTAGGTATTGTGTTTTCTGTTTTATACCCCTTTAAGAAATGCTCTAAAAAACGATTTGCAATGGCTTCGCGGTTATCTTCTTTATGATAATCACGACCTAACATCGTATAGTACAATGCGATGGCAATATCGCTTGCAAACCAGTGATAAGAACAATCATCAAAGTCAAATACATTGATTTTTCCATTTTCAATTAAGAAATTACCTGAATGAATATCGCTATGGATCAATCCAAATACATCTGAATTTATAGCTAATTGGTTAATCTGTTCAATCACATTATCTCTATATTGTAATACTTTTTGTGGAGGGCTTTTCACGAACTCTTCGATTTTTAATAACTCTTCTTCATTCCAATCGGGTCTTTTCACTTGATTAGATGGAGTGTATTCCTTAGTAATACGATGTAATTGGCCAATTGTTTTACCCCATTCTTCAACAAGTTCCCATTTGCCTTCTTCTTCAACTTCCCTAAATCTTAAACGAGACCCATTAAATTTTTCATAGCAAGCTACGATAAAATAGGAATCATCTGCTGCCGGTATAACTTCAGTTAACTGATGATTCTTTGAAAAAAAATGCTCTGAACCTGAGCTCCTTTTTCTTTTAGGAAATGAACCCATTCAACTTCTGCTAGTACATCTGTATTGGACCTATGAGATGAATGAGTATACCTTAAAATACAGTCTTGACCGGACTCTTCGTGTTTTCCTGAAAATATATAACTTTCAAAGTCTCCAAGTTTCTCCCATTCTCCACCTACATGAAATACTTTCTTGCCTTGCTCTAAAATGTCTTCAGTAAATAAATCGTCTACATACTTTTCCATAATGTTTTTCCCCTTTAATTGAAATGACTCCCCTTCCTCCCTATTTTAGAAGAATAGGTAATTTATGGTCAACAACATTTTAGTTTAC
Organism: Bacillus carboniphilus; assembly: GCF_039522365.1. Classification (GTDB taxonomy): domain Bacteria; phylum Bacillota; class Bacilli; order Bacillales; family JC228; genus Bacillus_BF; species Bacillus_BF carboniphilus. The sequence continues at coordinate 26,286 of NZ_BAAADJ010000003.1, forward strand.
ATAATGAATTTATGGTTGATAGAGCTTGCTTAAAAAAAAAAACACAGCTATTCAGCTGCGCTTTTTTGTTCTGAGCGTTCAGATGGAAGTTTTAGATATTTTCTCGGTGTTCCATAGTACATGATCTTCTGAAATTGCGGGTAAATGGAATCGAATTGAATATAAATCGGTGCATCTAGTAACCAAGGAAAATAGGAATAAAAGGTATGGTCTCCATTTACGATAGCCCCTATTGCCTTAGAAAGCTCTCTTTGGAATATGAGGAATCTCACTTGTGAGTATTTTTCATCATATTCTCCCCCACTTACATAAACCTGTCCCCAAAGTGTATATTCACCTAACCGTGGAATCCACTCGGCAATGACTTCGTCACGCATTTTGCTATTTATCTTTGTCACGTCATAGGTATATCCAATGGACAAAAATAATTCGCCGGATTCATCCGAGTGAGTTAGTGTATATTTTCTACCTTCAACAGGATAAAACGGTGTAGCGGGTGGTAAAAAGGTTACAGATAACTTTTCAGGATGAAATGACCTCATGGAAAACGCCCCTTTCAAGGGTAATAGCCTGCTATATTTTATGACAAATGCGGAGATTTGGTGAATCCGCCCTGCTTTTTAGTCCATTTTCCATGAAAAACTTACCTATTTTGTTGCTTTTGCAATAGCTCTACCTGCAACTTTGCCAGAAAAGAGACAACCACCTAGAAATGTCCCTTCAAGAGCTCGATACCCGTGGACACCTCCACCACCGAATCCAGAGACTTCGCATGCAGCATATAAACCAGGTACTGGCTCACCTGTAGAATTAAGCACCTGCCCATTTAAGTTCGTTTGAAGACCACCTAATGTTTTTCGACTGACAATATGTAATCGTACGGCAATTAGCGGTCCGTTCTTCGGATCTAGTATTTTATGGGGAGGAGCAACCCGAATCAACTTATCTCCAATATAATGACGTGCTCCTCTAAGGGCTGTTACTTGTAAATCTTTTGTAAACTTATGATCCATTTCCCTGTCACGAGCCTCAATTTGCCTTTGAACATCTTCAAAGTTCAATAGATTTTCACCGGTTAATTGGTTCATTCCGTCTACCAATTCAGATAAATCGTTTGCTACGATAAAATCCTCTCCTTTATCCATAATGCTTGAACAGGCGGAGTTGGGCCCGGTAAAATCCTAGAAAGAACTTTCTTTATACTTTTTTCAGTTAAATCCGGATTCTGTTCGGATCCGGAAAGCGCAAACTCTTTTTCTATAATTTTTTGAGTTAAAATAAACCAGGAATAGCTATAGCCCTGTCTTTTGGATGGCTTCAAGTGTTCCAAGTGTATCAAATCCTGGGAAGTTGGGTGCTTGGAATCTTTGTCCTGTTGCATCCAGCCAGATGGAAGAAGGTCCAGGTAAAATACGAATCCCGTGTTTGCTCCAAATGGGATTCCAGTTCTTTATTCCTTCTGTATAGTGCCACATTCGATCTCGGTTTACGATACGGCCACCAGCATTTTCAGTTATAGAGAGCATTCGTCCATCCACATGTGCCGGAACGCCAGATATCATATCCTTTGGTGGTTGACCTAAGCGGCTCGGCCAATTTTTTCGGATTAACTCGAAATTTGCTCCGATTCCTCCACTTGATACTAAAACAGTCTGGGAGTGATATTCAAAATCCCCGATAATCGTTCTGGAACTATCTTCACCACGAGCGGCAGTTGAAGGCTCGAGGAGAGAGCCAGCTACCCCTGTAATCGCTCCATCATTTGTAAGTAACTCGTCTACACGATGACGCGGACGATAATCTACAAATCCATTTTTGATATGTTCTCTAACTCGTCTTTCAAAAGGAGCTACAATTCCGGGGCCAGTACCCCAAACGATATGAAAGCGAGGAACCGAATTTCCATGTCCATCAGCTATGTAACCTCCTCTTTCAGCCCACCCAACAACAGGGAAAAAACGTACGCCCATATTATGCAACCATTGCCTTTTCTCTCCAGTCGCAAAATCGACGTAAGCTTCTGCCCATTTTCTTGCCCATAAATCTTCGTCATTTTCCCGGTCAAATCCAGCCGTCCCTAACCAGTCTTGCCATGCTAACTCTTTAGAATCCTTGATTCCTAGTCTTCTTTGTTCCGGAGAATCTATTAAAAATAACCCTCTAAATGACCACCAGGCTTGTCCCCCTAAATTTGCTTCAGATTCTTGGTCTAAAAGTAAAACTTTTTTGCCTGAATCGGCAATTTCAGCTGTCGCAACCAGCCCAGCCAATCCGGCGCCAATTACAATTGCATCATATTCCATACCTTTCTCCCCTTTATATGTATATAGAAAAATATTAGTTCATAATTTTCAGTTTACTATAAGGTGTGAACCATTATTCATTTTCTGTTAGTTGATAAAATATATGTCTTCTAAACCCCTATTGCTTTGGTAGGAGACAGAAGGAGGCGTGCTGCTGTCCCGTTATTACACTTTTTGCTTTAGTTTGGGACAGGTGGACATGCTGCTGTCCCGTTTCCTGCACTTCATGCTTTGATATGGGACAGACGAGCATGCTGCTGTCCCGTTTGCTCCTCTTCCTGCTTTGATATGGGACAGACGGACCTGCACCTGTCCCGTTTACTGCACTTTATGGTTTGGTTTGGGACAGACGCGCCTTCTGCTGTCCCGTTTGATGCTCTTCATGCTTTGATATGGGACAGACGAGCATGCTGCTGTCCCGTTTGCTCCTCTTCCTGCTTCGATTCGGGACAGACGGACCTGCACCTGTCCCGTTTACTGCACTTTATGGTTTGATATGGGACAGACAGGCCTTCTGCTGTCCCGTTTGCTCCTCTTCCTGCTTCGATTCGGGACAGACAAGCCTGCTCCTGCCAGTTTCCTTTACCAAACAAAAAAAACTCTCAGCCCATAAGGCCAAGAGTTTTTTCAAAATCCTACTCAAAAGGAATAAACCTCGCATCCACTAACGTCCACTTATTATCTTTGTAGTACCATTTGGATTCGACTCTTCCAATCCCATCCGCATGATACGCGCCTGAAATAGCTTGAATTGCTTTGAGACCATATCCAACATTCCCGAAGTTCTCAGGCTTCATAAAGGAATAAGGGTCAACCATCAATTCGGTAGGTTCGTTTAATTTTCCATCCACATACAAACCTAAACGATCATATTCATCCTTTCGTCCACTTAGATCAACGGTATATGACTCTTGTGTTTCGGGAATAGACACAATGGCTTTATAGTCATCTTGAAATTCTCCCTGAATGGTCAATGGTTCCGGAACGCCAACATCGACTTGTTTATTATCCTTAAAGGAGTAAAGGTAATAGTTATAGATGCCACCGCTACCTCCAGTTGCTACGGAGATAAAGACATCTTTTACCCCATCGTGATTTAAATCTTGGAACTCTGCCTCCGGTTCATATCCACCTTCCAAGGTAACCTTAAACTTCTTATTTGCATCTGTTTCAACGATTAGGAAGATTTCCTTTAAATAGGGGCTATCTTTATCATAAGGTACCCCTTCCAAGACAATCGTGTCTTGTTTTCCGTCCCCGGTTACGTCCTCTTTATATTCTTGGACAACTTTATTTGTTTCATTGTTTGTTTCCTCAATTTCGGTGAGAACATTTGCTAATGCTGGGAGTGTAAGGACAAAAAATGCAAAAAAGGCTAATAGTAGTTGTTTTTTTACCATTATGTTTTTCCTCCATTAGGAAATTTGCCCTTAGCTTATCCAATAGTGGAAAAAATATGTATCAAAAAAGAGGCTGTAGAAATGTTTCCTACAACCTCACAGAATTTATTCTTTACTTTCTTGTTCTTCTATCCAGATGTCTACAATCTTACCTGCTTCTTGTTCATCCATAACAAACGATCCATTAGAATAGCGGTCGCTAAATCGAATATCTCCAGCCGTCATGCTTTCGATATTTCCGTTTTCTGATTCAATATAAACCACGTCTGTATCTTTTGTTAAGACCATGCCGGCTACGCGATGAGGTGCTTTCTTTAACTCACGTAGCATAATGACTCCACGTTTAGCACGTGAAATTGGTTCAAAGTCCGAAACCTTCATTCTCTTAACGGCACCTCTATGAGTCACTAAGACAAAACCATTTTGACTTGGAGTAGAGACTACGAGACCACTAACCACAGTATCGCCATCTTTCAGGTTAATTCCTTTCACTCCTGCAGCTCTCGTTCCAATTGGCGTTATCTCTTCTTCATTAAAAAGAAGTCCATAACCGAGTTCTGTCGTAATAAACACATTGGATTGCCCATCTGTTAAATAGACATTTCGTAACTCATCATCTTTTTTCAAGTTGACTCCAACTAAAGGCTTCGAGTATCTTTGCGCTTTATACTGGTTAAGCTCTGTCTTTTTCACCATTCCATTCTTCGTGAAGAAGAGTAGATAATTCGGAGTTTCGAAATCTGAAACTGGAATCGCTTCAATCACCCTTTCATCTTTGTCAATCGGGATGATATTCGAAATATGCTGTCCTAGGTCTTTCCAGCGGATATCCGGTAATTCGTGGATTGGACAGTATAAGTAGTTTCCTTTATTCGTGAATAACAGAATAACACCGGTTGTATTTAACTCAGCCCGATATAGTAAGCGATCGGTTTCTTTCATCGCAAAGTCTTGTCCATTCGATGCTGCATAGGAACGCAGGCTAGTTCGCTTAATGTAGCCCTCTTTGGTGATAGTAACCATGACATCTTCACTAGCAATCAGAACTTCTAAGTTAATTTTCAGTTCTTCAATCTCATTTTCTATATCTGTCTTACGGGCATCGCCAAATTGCTTTTGGACAGCCTTAAGTTCTTTTTTAATTACTTGAAGTAATTTAGATTCGCTTCCGAGAATGAATTCGAGCTCCTCAATCGTTTTCTTCAATTGATCAGCCTCTTCCTGGAGAGCTGTGATATCGGTATTTGTTAAACGATATAGCTGTAAAGTTACAATCGCTTCAGCTTGTGGCTCTGTAAACGCAAATTTCGCAACTAAGTTGTCTTTTGCATTCTTTTTATCTTTAGACACACGGATTGTAGAGATAACTTCATCTAATATAGATAGAGCCTTCATAAGTCCTTCGACAATATGCGCACGTTCTTTTGCTTTACGTAAGTCATACTGAGAACGTCTCGTTACCACTTCTTTTTGGTGCCCGATATATGCATCTAACAAAGAAGGTAAGCTCATGAGTTTTGGTCTACGATCATGAATCGCTACCATGTTAAAGTTATAGGATACTTGCAAATCACTATTTTTATAAAGGTAGTTTAAGACACCAGCACTATCTGCTTCTTTTTTCAATTCAACGACAATACGTAAACCTGTACGGTCGGTTTCATCACGTACTTCAGAAATACCTTCTACTTTACGGTCTAAACGGAACTCATCCATTTTTTTGACGAGGTTTGCTTTGTTCACTTCAAACGGGATTTCTGTGATGACAATTTGTTCACGGCCACCTCTTACAGTCTCAACTTCTGCCTTACCACGAACAATAATTTTCCCTTTACCTGTTTCATAGGCTTGACGAATTCCATCAACACCTTGAATGATACCACCTGTAGGGAAGTCTGGACCTTTCATAACGGTCATTAAGTCATCAACCGATGCAGTAGGCTTGTCCATACGCATCATAACCGCATCAATTACTTCAGTCATGTTATGAGGTGGGATTTCGGTCGCATATCCGGCAGAGATACCAGTTGAACCGTTCACTAAAAGGTTTGGAAATCTAGCTGGTAAAACAATTGGTTCATTGGCTGTATCATCAAAGTTAGGTACATGATCAACCGTTTGCTTATCAATATCCTTTAACAGCTGTGATGCAATCGAAGAAAGTCTCGCTTCTGTATAACGCATCGCAGCGGGAGGATCGCCGTCAATACTACCGTTGTTCCCGTGCATTTCAACTAAAAGGTTTCTCATCTTCCAGTCTTGGCTCATACGAACCATGGCATCGTACACAGAAGTATCACCATGTGGGTGATAGTTACCGATTACGTTACCGACTGTTTTCGCTGACTTTCTAAATCCTTTTTCAGATGTATTCCCTTCCGTATGCATCGCAAATAAAATACGACGTTGTACAGGTTTTAAACCGTCTCTAGCATCTGGTAGTGCACGGTCTTGAATAATGTATTTACTATAACGACCAAAGCGGTCACCAATTACCTCTTCAAGAGGAAGCTCACGAAAAACTTCAGTCATTAGTTAACCTCCTCACTTGTTGCAGACATACTAATTTCTTCAGATTCTAAAAGACTTCCATCCTCTTCTAGTCCGAAAGCGACATTGGATTCAATCCATTTTCTGCGTGGCTCTACTTTATCGCCCATTAGAGTTGTTACACGTCGTTCAGCTCTTGCAATATCATCAATACGTACGCGAATCAACGTTCTTGTTTCAGGATCCATTGTTGTTTCCCATAGCTGATCCGCATTCATTTCACCTAAACCTTTGTAACGCTGAATCATATAGCCTTTACCGACTTTTTTTGTAGCATCTTTCAATTCGTCATCGGTCCAGGCATATTCAATCACTTCTTTTTTACCCGTTCCTTTACTAACCTTATAAAGAGGTGGAAGTGCGATAAACACTTTTCCAGCTTCAACTAAAGGCTTCATATATCGGTAGAAGAAGGTTAAAAGAAGGACCTGGATATGGGCTCCATCCGTATCAGCATCTGTCATGATAATGATTTTGTCATAGTTAATATCTTCAATGTTAAAATCAGCACCAACGCCAGCCCCAATGGCATGGATAATGGTGTTAATTTCTTCATTTTTAAAAATATCTTGAAGCTTTGCTTTTTCTGTGTTGATAACCTTACCACGCAAAGGAAGTACAGCTTGGAAACGACGGTCCCGACCTTGCTTCGCAGAACCACCAGCTGAGTCACCCTCTACTAAATATAGCTCATTCTTCTGTGGGTTACGTGTTTGAGCGGGTGTTAGTTTACCGGAAAGAACAGCCTCAGAACGTTTTCTTTTCTTTCCACTTCTGGCTTCTTCTCTAGCCTTCCTAGCAGCCTCTCGTGCTTGTGCGGCTTTAATGGCTTTTTTAATAAGCATAGAGCTAATATCAGGATTTTCTTCAAGGAAGTAAAGCAGGTGGGCTGAGACAACAGTATCAACAGCAGAACGAGCCTCACTCGTTCCTAGCTTACCTTTTGTTTGCCCTTCAAACTGAAGCATGGCTTCTGGAATTCTAACTGAAACAATAGCGGCCAATCCTTCACGAATATCAGCGCCATCCAAGTTTTTATCTTTATCTTTCAACAATGAGACTTTTCTAGCATATTCGTTAAAAATACGGGTCATTGCCGCTTTCGCACCTGCCTCGTGCGTTCCACCATCTTTTGTTCGAACATTATTAACGAAGGAAAGGATATTCTCAGAATAGCCATCATTGAATTGGAAGGCGAACTCAATTTCAATCCCGTTTTGCTCACCTTCGAGGCTGACAACTGGATGTAAGGAGTCCTTCTCTTCATTTAAATATTCAACAAAAGCTTCAATGCCTGTCTCATAAAAGAAGGTTTCTTCTTGATCGTTTCGTTCATCGACTAGCTTTATTTTTAAACCTTTTAATAAAAACGCAGACTCCCGTAAGCGTTCACTTAAAATCTCATACTGATAATGAGTGGTAGAGAAAATCGTTGGATCTGGCTTGAAGTGAGTAGTTGTACCCGTTTGTTTGGTTTTCCCAATTTTTTCGAGTGTTGTAACCGGCTTACCACCATTTTCAAAGCGTTGCTGGTACACAATACCATCTCTTTTAATCGTAAGTGTTAACCATTCAGACAAAGCGTTAACAACACTTGCTCCAACACCGTGAAGTCCGCCACTTGTCTTATATCCGCCTTGGCCAAATTTCCCACCGGCATGTAGGATTGTCATGATGACTTCGGGAGTTGGTTTACCTAATTTATGCATTCCTACAGGCATTCCACGCCCGTAATCTTCCACACTAATACTATCATCTTTATGGATGGTAACTGTGATTTGATTACCATGACCAGCTAAGGCCTCATCCACAGAGTTATCTAAAATTTCATATACCAGGTGATGAAGTCCTCTTGAATCTGTACTTCCGATATACATCCCTGGGCGTTTTCGGACTGCCTCAAGGCCTTCTAAGACCTGGATCGAATCATCATTATAATCCAATTGCTGTTTAGTCGTAGTCACGTTCATTCCCCTTCCTTAATAAAAGCAAAGCACCGTTCATAGAAGATTTCACTGTTAAAGTGTGAGCCACTATCTAATTGGCCAACTCACACCAAAACCCGATTTACTGGTGCTAGAAGCTGGACATTAAGAAACTAATGTAAGGTTTATTCTCTCTTTATGTAACACTTCATTTTTTACAGTCAAAAAAAATCGTACCATACTTTTTGCTTTTCCGATAGGCTTTCAAGTAATAATATAACAAAAAGTGGAACGTTTGTTCTAGGAAATCGAAACTAATCATAATGAAAGTAACCTGCTCTAAAATGAGCAGGTTACTTTGTTAAAGAGTGTTCGACCTTTATACAACGGTCCATGATAACAGTATATCCATTCGACTTTAGCTTCTCAAATACCTGTTCGTCATACACTCCAAGTTGTGACCAAAAAACTTGCGCATCTATTTCCATGAACTCTTCAGCAATGCCTTCTAAATATTCAGAACGTCTAAAAACATTCACGATATCAATCGGACCATCAATGTCCTTTAATGAAGGTACGGCTTTGACACCGAGTGATTCGGTAATGGCCGGATTAACTGGAATGATTTCATAGCCTGCCTTTTGCATGGCTTCCGAAACTGTGTAGGATGTACGTTCTGGATTATCGCTTAAGCCTACGACAGCAATTCGTTTTGCATCTTTTAGGATTTTACCAATTTCGGTTCTAGATGGGTTTTCAATTGCCATGTTCCGAGTCCTCCTTTAGGTCATGCTTACACAGCAGCTGGTTTATCAAAGTATTGGTTTTCAAAATCGTTTATTGGTATTGGTTTTTGTTTAAAGAAACCTTGTAGAGAGTGACAACCATGATTTTTCAGAAAATCATATTGTTCCTTACTTTCTACACCCTCTGCCACCACTTTTAAACCCATTTCATACGCCATTTGAATTAAGCAACGGATAATAGATGATGCATTTTTTTCTGTTGGGATCTGCCAAACAAATGATCGATCAATTTTTAGCGTATTAACGGGATACTTGGCTAGATAAGTAAGAGAAGAATACCCCACTCCAAAATCGTCTAAAGCAATATGTATACCTAATTCTTGAAGAAGCTTAAAGTTCTTTCTCACTTGTGAAATATCTTTTAATTGAACGCCTTCTGTAATTTCAATCTCAAGTTGATTGGGAAGTACAGAAGATTTTTTCAATGCTTTTTTTATAGAGCGAATAAATTGTGGATCTTGCATCGTATCAGCTGATACGTTTACAGAAATCTGAATGGGGTTATCAATCCCAAGTTTATTCCAGGTTCCAATTTGTTTAATGACGGATTCTAACATCCACGTATCAATCATTCGAATTAAACCACGCTTTTCCGCAAAAGGAATGAATTGAGCAGGCGTAATCAGCCCTTTTTGTGGATGATTCCAACGAATCAAAGCCTCGGCTCCTACAACTTGTTCATTTTGAAAGCTGTATTTGGGTTGTAGATAAAATGTAATATACCCATTATGTACTGCTTCTTTCCACTCATTAGAAAAATCCTGTGAATTTGCACACTGATCTTTTAAATAATGAGAAAAAGACCTTTTTCGTTTGAAGATTGTGAAAATATTCATAAGACGTTCCTTTCAACTGTTCTTCCTATCCATTCAAACCGAATCTGGGTCTTGCATATGAATAATATACCATATTTTTCATGACCTTGTGTTGTTTTTTGTAATAATTCCGTAAATTATCTGAAAATAGAGTAGATTTAGTCGAAATATTGAATAAAAAAAGACCCTCCCCATCGGAAGAGTCTTTCATTTACATTCCAGCAGATTCGGTTGGTTCCATTTTTAATGCGGTCCATGCAGTTGAGTCCGCAAAATATCTAGACCAAGTACCGATACCTGCTAAGCCATATTTTTCAGCTAATTCGGCACGTTTTTCTAATGAAACCTCATCTTCTAACCACATTTTATACGTATGTCCAGTGGCTTCGTCTGTCCATTCCACATAGTTTTGTCCAGATTCAGGATCATAGACTGGAGTTAGCCCTTTGGAATCAATCCATTGTTTAGCTTGTGGCATAGATAGAGCCTGAGAAGATACTTGCACTCCCTCTGCCGTTTGTTCCTCTGTCCACAACCTTGTATAGAGAGGGACACCGAGTAAAAGTCGGTCAGCAGGGACTTCTTGTAACAATCTCTGCAAATTCGCTTCAACCCATGGAAGGCTGGCTACACTACCGGCTACTGGAGAAGTTCCCCAATGCTCGTCATAAGCCATAACAGCTAGATAGTCCACGACTTCTGCTAACTTCTCTCTTTCATAAAAAGCAGACCAGTTTCCTCCTGCAATAAAGGTAATATCCATAGACAAGACTAATCCCGCTTCACGGAAGTATGGAGCTGCCTCTCGAACAAATTGAGTAATAAGTGGCCCATCCTCAGGATAAACATTCTCTATATCTAAGTTGATACCATCCAGGTTATACAACTGAGCATAGTGTAATAATTGGCGAATCATATACTCCCGCTTCTCAAAGGTTTGAAAGACTTCGTGGGTGAGGTCTGGATCAAACGAGTTTGAGAAGAGTCCCCATACGTGGTATCCACGACTATGAGCCCATTCTGTGTATTCAATGGAACCTAAGTTAGAAATATCCCCGTTTCCATTTTCTAAATGAAACCATGTTGGTGACACTACATTTACGCCTGGCATATCAGGTAGTAAATTGGTATCCGGATTTTTAGAATATACAGCTTCCCACGTTAAGTGAATGGGTTCGTCGATTTGTAAAGGCTCTCTTACAGGTATCTCTTTATCAATCGAAACGGTAGTGGTTTCAGTCAAACTGACAAACTTCTTCTCAATGTACCCTGCTACACCCTGATCAGTACGTACATAGTAGAAATCTTCATTTTCATCTTCCACTCTAACTGAATCCCCTTCTTTTACAGATGTATAGAAAGGACTTTGGTACTTCGCTTCAGCTCGAAGTTTTTTATAAGCGTCACGAGGAATATCGGTTATGATATCAGCATTTTGGAAAGAGGTGCCTTCTTCTTCAAACCAAATAATTCCGCTTTGCTTGGTTACTGTTATTTTAAAAGGATAATAGTGTTCAATAATATCCAATGATATGAATGGTTCGTTATTCTCCATATGAAATACAGGCATCCGTAGTTCGACAGGTTCCTGATTGATGAAATAAGTTAACGAATTGGAAGGCATTTCAACCACTTTATCTGCTGTTGTTAAAATAATAGAGTTTGTGGCTTCTTCGTAATAAAGGCTTGAATCTATATGTTCTTGTACAAATGAAAAAGGAACATAATAGGTATCATCCTGTACAAGTGCGTTACCATACTGGTTTTCATTTAAAAGGATTGGATGTTCCCCTTCAAAATACATAGCTTCTTCCTCAGAAGCAAAAGGATATCCAATATATATTGTGATGCAAATCGAAATGAGTAAGAGGGTGAGTATTATTCCAGTCCAGAACAGTGAACCCCTCTTTTTCTTTCTACTTGCTCTTGGCTCTAGTTGTAATTCTGCCATGTCATTTCCTCCCCTACCTTACTATCCTAGCGAACTTTGAAACAATTGAAAAGCAATTTCGGAATATAGGATGAAATTGGCGAAAATGTAATGAATGAACGATTTCAATTGTTTCCAGCCTCTTTTTTTTAGAAGTTTATAATCTTTATATTTACAAAAGAAATAGTCCATGATAAATTATAAATCGGAATGATTACGATTGGAGCGACATATATATTTTTTAGGTTGTAAATCGGAATGATTACGATTTTTCTAACAATTTGGACAGACAACAACGAGAGGATGAAATAAAATGACTAAAAAAATACTATTCCTAATGCTTTTACTGGGTGCATTTTTAACAGGCTGTAATACAGCAACTACTTCTACTGATGACGAAAATATAATTACTGTGACAACCACAATTTTCCCACTTGAAGATTTTACGAAGAAAATTGGCGGAGAGTTTGTAAACGTATCGTCTGTTTACCCGGCTGGTGTTGATGCACACACCTACGAACCATCTACCAAAACGATGATCCAAATAGCTGAATCTGATTTGTTTATTCATACGGGTACTGGTCTTGAAGCTTTTGCAGAAAAGGCAGCTGACTCTTTAGCTTCAGAGGATGTAAAAATTGTAGAAGCCTCCGCTGGGATATCCCTTCTCTCTTCAGGGGAACATAAAAATGAAGAACATGATGAGCATACACATGAGGAAGATGGCCATGAGGATGAGTCTCATGACACTGAACATAGTCATGATGAGGAAGAACACGAACATGAACATGAATCAGACTCTAATCATGAGGAAGGTCACGAAGAAGAACACAATCACGGAGATTTGGACCCTCATGTTTGGATTGACCCAATTCTTGCGATTCAAATGGCTGAGAATATAAAAAATGAACTTATGGCTATTATGCCTGAACAAAAAGACTACTTTCAGGAAAACTTTGATCAATTAACAGCAGACTTAAAAGCGTTAGATGCGGAGTTTCAAGCTGTTGTGAAGGAAGCTAACCACAGAAAAATCCTAGTGTCCCACGGTGCATATGGATATTGGGAGCAACGTTATGGGATTGAACAATTAAGTGTGACTGGCATTTCGCCAACACAAGAGCCTTCTCAGAAGCAACTAGAAAACTTAATTGATACTGTCCAATCTGAAGATATTCACTTTATTATCTTTGAACAAAATATCTCTACCAAAATTTCAGATATTATCAAGAATGAATTATATTTAGAAGTTCTCTATCTACACAATGTTAGTGTATTAACAGACGCGGACATTGAAAATAATGAGGATTACTTCACGTTGATGAGAAAAAACCTAGAAGTCCTCACACAAGCCTTACAATAATCTTAGAAACCTCGCTTCATGGTGAGGTTTCTTTCTTTTCCAGATGGTTAATATAAGAATGAAAAAACTAGATTCAATATACTCCCTATAGTGTATACATGGTACAATAAAGTGAACTACATAAATATGAACATAGAACGGAAAGGAAACGAAGTATGACAGATTATGTATTATTGCTTGTAGCCTATCTATTAGGCTCCATCCCTTCAGGTTTAATCGTTGGGAAAGTTTTTTATAAGGTAGATATAAGAGAACATGGAAGTGGAAACTTAGGTGGCACAAACACTTTCCGTACCTTAGGTGTTAAAGCAGGACTTGCTGTTACGATTGCTGATATTTTAAAAGGTACATTAGCTACTGCCCTGGCTATTTGGTTTTCTACAGAGTTTCATCCACTTATTTTCGGTGTCTTAGCAGTAGTTGGGCATATGTATCCAATCTTTGCTGGATTTAGAGGTGGAAAAGCAGTTGCTACTTCTGGTGGAGTCTTGTTAATGTATAATCCCATTCTATTTGTTCTTCTGTTACTATCTTTCTTAGTGGCACTTTACATAACGAAGTATGTATCCCTTTCTTCCATGATTGCAGCTTCAGTAGCGTTGATTTATTCCTTCTTTACACGAGATTTACCGTTAATCTTGGTTGTATTAGCTTTAGCAACCTTTGTCTTTTACAGGCATCGGGCAAATATCAAACGAATCATAAATAAAACGGAACCAAAAATTAAATGGATGACATTAAAAAAGGATCGGTAACGAAACCGATCCTTTTCAAATTTAATGAATGTGGACATTTTCTTGTGTATGGATGTGTGTACCATCTTCATGCTCAACATGGATTTTTACCTGGAACTCCCCAGATTGAGTAAAATTATAACTTGCTTCATATTTGCCTGGATTAGATTCTGTTGCATCCACCCAGTCATGTTGTTTGTTTCCTTCTTGCCAGATTTCAAGCCTTACCCTTGCTTCAGTATAAGGATTTTCTTCTTTCTCTAAGTGGATTGTGATTTTACTCTCTTCTCCAACATGCCACTCGTTATCTGCAAGGTGAACAGTTATGTCCGTTTCATCATGATGACTGTGCTCTTCAGCAGTGGCCCCTTCCCCATGAGAGTGGGAATGTTCATCATGAGATTGTTCATCACTCTGTTCTTCGTAATCATCAAGTGAGGCCTCGCCTACTTGAATCATGGTTTTTGGCATAACATGCATGTTACGTGCATCGACATGAACTTGTACTTCATAAATAGCTTCTTTTTCAAAAGAATGTGTAATTCCGTAGGTCCCACCACTTTGGTCGGTAAAATCTATCATTTCACTATTATCTTTATCGTTCTTTTCCCAGATTTCAAATTTAACCGCTTGGGCGTCTTCTACCTCTTCATCACCTTGTGTAACCTTAGCCTTAATGAGTACATCCTCTCCTGGATTCGCATGTTCAGGAACTTGAAGGTCTACCTCAATGGTCTTCAATGTGATGTCTTCGTTTGTATCCGAACCCGGGTTGTCATCTTCTTTTCCACATGCTGATAAGACCATTACGGATAGCAAAATGACAAGATATGTAAGCTTTTTCAAAGTCATACTTCCTTTCTTCCTATTGCATTCCTACACTCCCATTATAAGCCCATAATCTACCCCCACTTATTTGGTTTGTGAATAGACTGTGAAACTTTCTACTCCTTCTATCATGGGCGAATGGCTCCTAGTTTTATAACTACAATATTTCCTCTTTTCAATAACTAGAGACTCCATTATAGTTAAAATATGGATTTCGTTCATACGAAAGGATTAGAACATGAAAAATATAACGATTTTACTTTGCGTTTTATTACTTTTATTTACCGGGCTCCTTACCTATCATTGGTTCACCCGTTCTGACGAGGCTGTAGCATCTAAACTCTATCCTATAGCGGAACATGTAACGAGCACATATGTACATCATGAAAGAGAGTATGAAACATCCCTTACACTTGGGGCAATCGGGGATATACTCATCCATGATTGGGTATATGAAGATGCTAGAGAAAGAGCAACGGATGGAACATATGACTTCCACCCTATGTTAGAACAAGTTGCTCCTCTGTTACGTGAGCCAGACCTTCTCTTAGCCAACCAAGAAAGTGTTTTAGGTGGAGCGGAATTACCTGTTTCCAATTATCCGTTATTTAACAGTCCAACAGAAGTGGGAGATGCCCTTATTGAAGCAGGGGTTGATATCGTTTCAACAGCTAATAATCACTCTATTGATAAGGGTGAGAAAGGTGTTCAAGCCTCCATTCGTTACTATGAATCTACCGGTCTTCCCTATGTTGGAAGCTACAAAAGCTTTGAAGATCAATCAGAGCTAAGAGTTTTAGAGAAAAATAAAGTAGCAGTGGCCTACCTATCATATACTGCATCGACCAACGGTATACCTGTACCTACAGGGAAAGAATATCTAGTTAATGTAGTAGATCGAGAAGCCATTTCGGAAGAGATTCAAAGAGCCAAAGAAGCGGCAGATATTGTTGTGATGAGTATTCACTGGGGGCAAGAATATATCCGGTACCCGAATAGTTACCAAGAGGATCTTGCTAGTTTTCTCATTAGTGAAGGAGTAGATATCATATTTGGCCACCATCCTCATGTTCTACAACCAATTGAATGGATTGAGTCTGAAAATGGGAATAAAGGATTAGTGGTATACTCATTAGGAAATTTCTTATCAGGTCAAATGTGGGACTACAAAGATATAGGTGGACTTGTTGAGGTTGACATCTCCAAGTCGTTCAAAGAAGGACAGGTGCACACTGAAATCACAGATGTTCGCTTCCATCCAACTTATGTATACAGTAAGCATTTGCGAAGTTACCTTGTTGTCCCGCTTCAAGATGCTGAAGCTTATGGTGTATCAAATGCAGTTGCATTGAACCAGGAGATTTTAGAACATATGCTACCACAGTAGCGGGAAAGGGCTCCCCCCTTCCCGCTTTTTTATGTAGTTTTCAGTAACAAGGAAGATTTCTTATAAACTGTAATTTCTCCATCTTCATTATACGTAAAGGCGTGTTCGAAAGGTTTTGAATCAAATAAAACCGTTTGAATGAAGTATGGAATATTAGATACGACTTCGTTTGATGATAAAACCCATTCTAACGGTTTCCATCCAACTTGCCCTTCATAAGTAGAATGGATGTCCCCCGAGTAATCAGTACCTGTAAACACATGCATTCCACTTTTATTGTTCCATGTCACGACTCCCTTATACAAGATGTCGTGAACCGTTAGGCCACTCTCCTCTTTTATTTCTCGTAAAATGCTTTCTTCTAACGATTCATTCTCTTCTATTTTTCCTCCTAATCCGTTCCACTTTCCTTTATTGGGGGCCTTATTTCTAAGTAGCATTAGAAGTTGGTCATGTTGATATAAAAAACAAATCGTGTATGGGATGTGCAATATATCTCTCCTCCCCGCAAAGTATTCGATACTTTTCTCTCTATTGTTTATAATAAATATAGTAGACCAGATTGGAAAGGGGAATATCCCATGAAGTTACAACTAGACCAAGCGGCATTTGAATGGTATAAAAATGAAATGCACTTAGAAAAGGGCGATGCAGTTCGTCTCTTTGTTCGTTACGGTGGATGTAGTACAGTACAGAGCGGGTTTTCATTAGGTGTTATGAAAGAGCAACCTATTGATATCGGAGTAGCAACTGAGGTGGATGGTGTTACATTCTATATAGAAGAAAAAGATATTTGGTATTTAGATGATCACTCACTAAGAATTACACTAAATGAGACGTATAATGAGCCTTCATTTGATTTTTATAAGGAATCATAAAAAAGAGAGAGAGGACCTTGTCTTTATGACCGGGACTCCTCTCTTTTTTTTAACTTCAGCAGATTCTCGAGCATTCCTTCTTGCTTTAGGATAAAGACTTCTTTATCTCCCAGTAAATCAAAATGTGAATAACCGTCAGCTCGATGATGAATCCATTCTTTTTTGAGGCCGTATCGCTTGCCCCATTCTGCTAACTGTTTTAAATCTTTACATCCCACTTTTGTGACCGTGTTGCATTGAGGAAACCGGTCATCTAACCAGAAATGGGTTAGGAAGGCAATCTCACCTTCGTCTATCTTCTTTTTCCAATTAAGTAATTCTCCTCTTTTTAAACCAAATGCCATGGAAAGCTCCCTTTTTAGGTGTTGGAATTTTGTTT
Source organism: Bacillus carboniphilus (assembly GCF_039522365.1). Lineage (GTDB taxonomy): Bacteria > Bacillota > Bacilli > Bacillales > JC228 > Bacillus_BF > Bacillus_BF carboniphilus. The sequence goes on from NZ_BAAADJ010000003.1 coordinate 43,584, forward strand.
ATTATATCAAATATAGTGAATTCTGTTACTGTAGATGCTTTGGATGTTGTGGTTTGCTTGTATAGTACTCCACTTCCTTAAAAATATCGCCTTGGTCGTCTTGATTTTGGTTTTGCTGATTTTGATTTAATTGCTGAGGAATTGGCATAGCTTGTGCTAGTTTTCCTTGCAGTGGCAAAAATCCGTTCAAGGTATTTTGAAGTTTTTGAATTTCGGTCATCAGTTGGTTAAACTCTTTCTTAGTCATTGGCTGCACTTGATCCATAAGCTCAAATCCAACCTGTCCATTTGCTTCCAGAGTGGCCCATTTTACATCGCTTATTTTCTTTACATTTGACTGTCTCAACTTCATTTCAAGCTGATCTACCGTCATTCTCATCTTCCTTAAATTCTTCTCGTTAAGTTTTCCATTTTCTATAATCACTTTAGACTTCCCTGTTATAAACGATTCAACTTTGTCTGATTTTAGTTGGACATATTCCATTACAATTAACGTCACAATTAGTACTGCACCTGCTCCAATGGTCGTCCAAATATTATCACCTGCAACAGGCTGAATCAGTAATGATCCAATCGCAATCATAATGACCGTTTGAGCTAATGTCATCTGCGAGATTGATTTCCGCCCAGCAAATCTTAGCAAAAACGTCCCAGCTAATACAACTAAAACAGCTTTCCAAATCCAATTTAAATCCATAAGAATCCTCCTCGTTAGACAGGTGCCTGTTTGATGTTTTTCACCGCCAAAGTTCTATTTTAATTTTAACGTTCCCTAATTTTCTTCAAATAATGAGAAAAAGCGCCCATATAGGCGCTTGATTCTATTCAACACGTTATTCAGCTGGCTTCTTCTTGATCTCCTCATATTTGGCAAACCATTCAGGGAAAGCTTTTTTAAAGTTTGCCGGTCTAAAGTTATCTTTACGAACAATGACGTGAGTGGTACTACCCTCTGCTCTTACATCATTGGTGTCGTCCACAATCTGGTAGCCATAGACTGTACGAATGCCGTTACTTTCCTCGACCCAAGTCTTTACATATACATTTTCACCAAATCGGACTGGCTTCTTATAGGTAACATGTGCATCATAAACAGGTGCGAAATAACCCTCTGCTTCCATTGCTAAATAGTTGAACCCCAGTTCCTCAATTAGGGCAGAACGTCCAAGTTCAAACCATTTCAAGTAATTGGCATGGTAGACCACACCCATCATATCAGAGTCTGCGTAAAATATTTGAATGGCTTTTTTTGAGATATACATGTTGTCCTCTCTCCTCTATCATTTTACTCTATTGAAGGCTTTTTCTATATCTTCTTTTATTACGAGTGACAATTCTCTTTTTAATTCTTCACCAGATAAATCAGGAAGCTTTGTAACACGAACTGCTTGTTCTTGAAGGGCATCCGCCACCACATTTTCAATGAGGCGACCATTTCCTTCAGGCACTCTCACATGAAACTTCTGTAATAGCCATTCCTTCGCTTCGCTTGCCATTTTATATGAAAAGTGATCACAATACTTTTCACCAATCTTAACTAATTCCTCAGGTACATAATCAGGGAAGTGAAAGAATTTCTTAAATCTCGAACGAAGCCCTGGGTTACTATTTAGTAGTTGTTCCATTTCGTAGGGGTAACCCGCCATGATCACAACGAGATTTTCTTTATGTTTAGTCATTTCATCAACAAGCGTTTCAACTGCTTCTTTACCGAAGTCACTTCCACCTTCTTTAAACAAGGAATACGCCTCATCAATAAACAGTACACCGCCAAGTGCTTCACGAATTTTCTTTTTTGTTTTAATGGAGGTTTGGCCAACATATCCAGCCACCAGGTCTGCACGACTTGCGACTACTAGGTGTCCTCTCTTAAGCACGCCTACATCCTTCAATAATCGGGCATAAATGGATGCCACGGTGGTTTTACCTGTTCCTGGATTTCCAGAAAAGATAGAGTGAAGCTGAAAAGGAACAGCTGGAAGCCCTAATTCTTTCCTTTTTTGCTGTGTTTCAATAAAAGCCATTATCGTTCGGACTTCTTCTTTGATTGATGTAAGGCCAATCAACTCATCTAATTCCTTAAAGGCAGAAATTGAATCTACCTCACTTTCACCAGTTACATGGACTCTTTCGATAAAACTAAATTGCAATAAATCTGCATCTTTTTCGGTTTGAATCCCTTTTTGAAATATAGCATCCAGTATGATGTTTCGGACAGATCTTGCATTACCAAATGATTCATCCACCCGCTCCTTCTCAATTTTAGAAGAAATTTCAATGAGAGCTTCATCTGTTAAAATATAGTCATTCTCATACGCAATTCTCTCTCCAATTTCAAGAAGCTCTTGATCGGAATAGTCAGGGAAGTGAAAATGATTAGAAGCAGGAAAACGACTTCTAAGTCCAGGATTACTTTCTAAAAAGTTTCTCATTTCCTCAGGATAACCGGCTAAAATAACGGCGAATTTTCCACCGTACTCTTTACTAGTCATTAAAGAAACAAGGGTATCAATAGCCGTTTGACCAAAATCATTACCTGATTGGCCATCACGTTTTAAACTATAGGCTTCATCTATAAATAGAACGCCTCCAAGGGCTTTTTCGACGTAATGTTGGACATTTTCTTCGGTTTGTCCCATAAAAGCACCAATTAAGTGAGAGCGGCTGACTTCAAGAACCTCATCTCTAGGTAATACGCCCAATTCGTAATAGATTTTAGCTAACAACCGAGCAATCGTTGTTTTTCCAGTACCAGGGTTTCCTGTTAAGATCATGTTCAGACTCATTTCATCCTTCGTCTGAAACCCTCTTTTCTTTCGCTGCTTTTGATACTTTAAGAAATGATAAAATTGATTCACACGGTTCTTCACTTCTGAAAGCCCAATCATAGATTGTAGCTCCTCTAATGCTGTTAGGTCACGCTTTCCAAGCTCTTCTGCAGGAGGCATAAAGGATTCCCAAGTCTTTTGGAATTCTTTTAGCTCTGTTACCTTTTTCATCATTTCTTCATAATAAACAGAGGTGTAGAAGTTACCAGAGAGAGACTGTTCATAGTTTTCGGAAGCCTTCATGAGTTCATCTAGTACAGTAAGGGCAGCGTCTATAGTCTCTTTCATTTGTTTCAATGGTAATGACGAGTTCTGACCATCTCCCACAATCTGTATGTTTTTAAGTTCATCGAATAGCTTCTTGGCTTCTTCATGATAGACTTTAGACAGCTTTCGCTTAGTGGTTCGATTATCTGTTTCGCGCATGGCAGGAAATGAGATGTCTTCAAATAAAGATCTATGATCGATTAAGGTTAACTGTTCTGAAAGCTTTCGAGCAATGGTATGAGATGGGTTAAGTTTCAGCGCTTGCTCTATCCAAGTCCGAATCAGAATAGCATCTCTTTTCTCGTTAAAAAAACTAATCGCAACTAATGTGTACCCATCCGCTAAGTTTTCGTCACTAGGTTTATATTGAGTAAGCTGATACAGCTTTTTAACCGTCTCAATGGCTGAAGGGACCTCTTGTTGTTGTTCCCAACCTCGTATATTCTCTTTTATCCACTCTATAATTTGAATTTTAATAGTCATCTTCCTAATTCTCACTTTATGCTTATTGTCGCTCTCTATCTTATCATACCCTTATCTTTCCCTCATATGGTTTGCTCATGATTATGTATGAAAAAAGACCAGCTAGTTACAGCTGGTCTGTTTAAGTAATTAGAGTAGGGACATTTTATCGGTTATTACCTTTTTGGTGAGCGGCTTCATCTTTAATTTCTTCTCTCATCCCTGCGATACTCTCACGTCTTCTTTCATTTTTCGCTTGAATTTGTTCACGTTGAACTCCGTCTGCAAATTCAAGACTGGCTTCAGCTTTTTCCATATTCTCAATTGTATGTTGAACCATTGATTGAAGCTTTTCTACGTTATCACTACGATCATCTGGTTTTGGTTTATTATGTCTAGCCATGCGAAGCATCCTCCTCTTATTGTGGGATTCATCGATTAGTGTAGACTAAAACAAAAAGAAATATGGAAGGGAAAGCTTGGTATCCTACTCACCTTTTGTTTGCATCACTTGAGCGTGTTTACCACTTATGTCTTGCATTTTCTTTCCCTTGTTTCCACCAAAACCACGTGATTGAGTACCAATGTGGTTTGGAACAAAGTGCTCACTATTCTTCTTATTTGGTGTGCTTTTGCTCATAAAAAAATCCCTCCTCACTTATATTTTCTACAAGTGAACGAGAGATATGAATGGAAAACTTTATTCAGCTTTTTGCAGATGCTTTTGTTCTAATTTTTCTTCAAGCTTCTGCAAAGCTTCCTCATCTTTTAATAAAGCTTGCTTGTTTTCTTGTACAAGTTCTGAAAAGGAACGCTTTCGAGGTCTTCTCATCTTATGTCACCTTCCTTACTTAATATAGTATCATCTATTCTGTCCGAAATCGGTTTCAATTATGACAACTTTTTGAAAATTTAATTAAAAAAGAGCAAGAATTTGAAGAATTTTCTTGTTTTCGGTGGAAAAGGTCCTATATTTGAGGTGTTTCAACTGTTAGATACATATACCCCCTGGGATATAACAGTAAACCCACATTAATTACAAAGAGAGTAAGCTTAAGCTTACTCTCCCATCAATTCCTCAATAACAGATAAATCCATTGTGGACATATATTTATTTTCAATTTTTCCTTTTTCATCAATGATATAGCTGGTTGGGATGACAACGGTTTTGTATAATTCGTTTACCTCTACCTTGTTTTTTACAATCGGGTCTAGTAAAACTGGAAAGGTGAGCCCATATCGTTCCACAAACCCTGCTACATCGTTAAGTGGGTCCATATTCACAGCCAAAATTTCGATGTTTTGATCTTTATTTTTTTCATAGTACTTCTGCATTTCAGGCATTTCAGCTTCACATGGTGCACACCATGTTGCCCAAAAATTCAACATGACTTTTTTTCCTCGATAATCCGAAAGTGATACTTCCTCACCATCCAGATTTTTTAATGTGAAGTCCGGAGCCTCTGTTCCAATTTTCAGTCCAGGAAGTCGATCTTGTTGCTCTTTTTCAATAGCCTGTACAATCGCAACTGTAAATAGAGCAATTAACGATACAATTGCTATGACTTTTTTAACCATGTTGTTTAGAGTCCTCCCTTAAATTAAGAACATGACATGTATCTTACCTAAAGATATATGACTGTCGTTTTAATTGCAAGGTCTCCTGACGTTAGACACAATATGTACAAAAAACCCTCGCACATAAAATGTACGAGGGTTTGATTTAAATTATGCTTGAAGCTTGTTACGTAGAACCATTTGAAGGATTCCACCATGACGGTAGTAATCAATTTCTACTTCAGAGTCAAAGCGAACAAGAACTTCAAATTCTTTCTTGTTGCCTTCTTCATCAGTAGCTGTAACCTTCACAAGGTCACGAGGTTTTACGTTTTCATCGATTTGAACATCGATTGCTTCTCTACCAGTTAGGCCAAGAGTTTCAGCATTTTCTCCGTCTTTGAATTGAAGAGGTAAAACACCCATCAATACAAGGTTAGAACGGTGAATACGCTCAAAGCTTTCAGCGATAACTGTCTTGATACCAAGTAGGTTAGTACCTTTAGCAGCCCAGTCACGAGAAGATCCCATACCGTAATCTTTACCAGCTAGAACAGCTAAGCCAGTTCCATCTTGCTTATATTTCATACAAGCATCATAGATAGACATAACTTCTTCTGATGGCCAGTAAGTTGTGTATCCACCTTCTGTACCAGGAGCGATTTGGTTTTTAATACGGATGTTCGCAAATGTACCACGCATCATCACTTCGTGGTTACCACGACGAGAACCGTAAGAGTTGAAATCTCTAATTGCTACACCTTTTTCACGTAGGTATTTACCAGCAGGTGTATCTTTACCGATTGCACCAGCAGGAGAAATGTGGTCAGTTGTTACTGAGTCGCCAAATTTACCTACTACACGAAGACCACCTAGAGGTTTTACTTCCTCTGGATCTGGAGATAGCCCTTCAAAGAATGGAGGGTTTGCAATGTAAGTGGATTCTTCATCCCAAGTGTAAAGTGGATCATCATTTGTTTCGATTGCATTCCAACGCTCGTTGTCATCGAATACAGTTTCGTATTCTTTACGGAATAGCTCTGGAGTAACTGTGCTCTTAACAGCAGCCTTCACTTCTTCCGTAGTTGGCCAAATGTCGTTGAAGAACACATCGTTACCATCTTTATCTTTACCAATCGGATCATTCTTAAGGTCGACATCCACAGTACCAGCTAGCGCATATGCAACAACTAGTGGTGGAGATGCAAGGTAGTTACCTTTAACTAGAGGATGGATACGTCCTTCAAAGTTACGGTTACCAGATAGTACAGAAGTGATGAGTAAATCATTTTCTGCTACTGCTTTTTCGATTTCATCAGCAAGAGGTCCAGAGTTACCGATACATGTTGTACAACCATACCCAACTGTGTTAAATCCAAGTTTCTCCATGTATGGAAGTAAACCTGAATCTTGTAGGTATCCAGTAACAACTTTAGAACCAGGAGCTAATGAAGTTTTTACATACTTAGGAACTTCTAGACCCTTTTCTACTGCTTTCTTCGCAACAAGTCCTGCACCAAGCATTACATATGGGTTAGATGTATTTGTACAAGAAGTGATTGCAGCGATAGCCACAGCACCAGTCTTCATGTTAACTTCTTCACCGTTTTCAAATTTAACAGTGATTTCTTTGTTAATTTCATCAGCATCTAGGCCAAAACCTTGGTTACCAGTAGCTGTAAGTGCTTTATTGAACTCATCCTTCATTGCTGAAAGTGGAATTAAATCTTGTGGACGCTTTGGACCTGAAAGATTTGCTTCAATTTCAGTAAGATTTACTTCAACAACAGATGTATAAGTTGGCTCTGCATCTGGCGTTAAGAATAAAGCATTTTCTTGGCAGTATTTTTCTACTAATTGAACTTGCTCTTCTGTGCGTCCAGTTAGACGAAGGTACTCAAGTGCTTCACCATCAACTGGGAAGAAACCACAAGTTGCACCATATTCAGGTGCCATGTTTGCAATTGTAGCACGGTCAGCAAGTGGTAAAGTAGATACCCCTGGTCCGAAGAACTCAACAAATTTACCAACAACACCGTGCCCGCGTAATACTTGAGTTACTTTTAACGCAAGGTCAGTTGCAGTTGCACCATCTGGAAGTTCTCCAGTTAGTTTAACTCCAACTACTTCTGGAACTGGGAAGTAAGATGGTTGACCAAGCATTCCTGCTTCTGCTTCAATACCACCAACACCCCAACCAAGTACACCGATACCGTTAATCATAGTAGTATGAGAGTCAGTACCAACTAATGTATCTGGGTATGCTTCGATTTCACCTTCAGCATTTTCCACAGCATGTACAACGTTCGCTAAGAACTCTAAGTTCACTTGGTGAACGATACCAGTTGCAGGTGGAACTGCTTGATAGTTGTTAAATGCTTTTTTAGCCCAGCTAAGGAACTGATAACGCTCAGCGTTACGTTCAAATTCTAGGTCCATGTTTACTTTTAATGAGTCTTGCGTTCCAGCCTTGTCAACTTGAACAGAGTGGTCAATAACAAGATCTACTGGAATTTCAGGGTTAATTTGATCTGGGTTTCCACCTAGATCAGCGATTGCTTTACGAAGTGATGCTAAGTCTACGACTGCAGGTACACCTGTAAAGTCTTGAAGGATTACACGGGAAGGTTTGAATGGAACATCTACATCTTTCTGTTCACTAGTTCCCCATTTTGCTAAGTTTTCAACATGTTCTTTTGTGATTACACGTCCGTCAACTTGACGTAAAACAGATTCAAGCAATACTCTAACTGAGAATGGAAGCTTAGAGATATTCGCTACACCCGCTTCTTCAAGTGCGGCAAGACGATAGAATGAATAATTTTTGCCGTTTAATTCGAAAGAAGAACGAGAATTAAACACATCATGTTTCGTCATTGTATTTCCCCCTCTATACAAAATCCGTTAACTATTTTAACGCAATTGCTGAAAAGTTACAATTTCCGACTTTTCTAAGCACATCATTATCTTAATACAACGTATAACATAAGTAAATATCGAGAATGTTATAGTTTTTCATAAGTTTTTCTTATAGATATTTGAGGTATCACTGGAAACCTCATCCCCACTATCCATCAACTGTAATGAAGCAAACTCTCCAATCCGGACACACTAACCTCACAGGGGGTGTTTAGAATGGGAAAAAGAAAAGCTAATCACTACAGAGAAGGTATGAACGCTGCTAAAGCGCAAGGAAAAGGTGCTGGTTATAACGAAGAAATGTCTAACGAGCCACTAACGGAAGCTCAAAGACAATTCAATAAAAAGAGAAAGACCAATCAATAAGTAAGACTTGAAAAAAACCAGGCGAACAAGCCTGGTTTTTTAAAACTTATCGATATCACTTGTATTTGTTCCACCATTTACTTCATATAAAAGACCACTAAGATCTTGTTTGAATTGTTCCAATTGCTGCCTTTGATGTTCACTAGCAACTTCTAGGGCATTTTCGATTTGTTGGTACGCTTCATTCACTTCTTGTTTAAGGTGTGCTAATTCGTGACCGAAATCGGAACCACCCTTTACAACTTCTCGAAAAGCATCTTTTGCTTGTACATATCCTTGTTGTGCAGCCTGAAAAGCTTGCTGGTTATCTTTATGGTATGGCATTGTAAACCCTCCTTTTATCTCGTAAATAGTATGTAAAACCAGTATAAAAGCTATGCATAAGTGTGATGGAATAATTCAAAACGTTTGGTTTCAAACTACTCAATAAAGGAGGGGAATACAATGAACAAAAACAATGGTAAGGACATGAGAAAGAATGCTCCTAAAGGTGATCAAGATAGTCAGCCGGCTCCATTAAGTGGGTCCCACAAAGTCAAACAAAAGAATCATACCCGTCAAAAACATAATCAGGGTCATGATATGTAAACAAAAAAAGGGTTCCGGAGCGGGAACCCTTTTAAAACACGCTATACAAGTAATAAACCTAACGAAATAACAACACCACTTACAACTAAGACAATCACACAAAAGCCCATAATGTCCTTTGCTTTCAATCCAGCAATAGCTAGAGCTGGTAGTGCCCAGAATGGCTGAATTAGGTTCGTCCAAGCATCCCCCCAAGCAACCGCCATGGAAGCTTTAGCAATAGATACATCCATGCTTTGAGCTGCTTCTAAAATAACAGGAGCTTGCACCGACCATTGTCCCCCACCAGAAGGTACAAAGAAGTTTACAATTCCTGCACTTAAAAACGTAAAGAAATGGAATGTAGTATCGTTTGAGATGGATACTAACTGCTCAGAAAACCATACAGCTAGACCTGATGCCGTCATCATTCCCATAATTCCTGCATAGAACGGGAATTGAATGATAATGCCCCCAGCTCCCTTAACTGCGTTTGCTACCGCTTGTAAAAAGTTTTTCGGTCTCCAGTGTAGGAGAATTCCAAGGAATAAGAACAAGAAGTTTACGATATTTAAGTTTAGCGTTCCGCTGTCTCCAAAATAGAAGAAAATAAAAAATAAACCAAGGACAAATACAAGGACAGATACAATAGGACTATTCTCTAGCCATTCAGCTGGTGTAAGCTTCTTGGTTTGCTCTACTGTTGCCGCGGAAAGTGTATCCTCCAATACTTGAGGGTCCACAGTAACCGTTTCTTCCTTTTTAGGCATCATGAAACGGTTTAAGATGGGTAAAACAATGAACAAAGCACCTATGATTATTAAGTTAAACGGTGCAAAAATTGTGTCACTTGTAGGTATGATACCAATAAGGTCTTCAGAAAAATGTCCTGGAGTTGCAATCGTTAATGGTACAGATCCTGCGAGTCCACCATGCCAAATAATAAAACCGCTGTAAGCGCTTGCAATCAAGAGCCTATAATCGACATTTTTAACTCGCTTAGCCAGCTCCTTCGCAAAAAGGGCACCGATTACTAAACCGAACCCCCAGTTTATCCAACTGGCAATCATGGATACAATCGTAACAATGACAATCGCGGAACCAGGCGATTTTGCTAGAGTGGCTAACTTCCCTAGAAGGGTTTTGAAAAATGGGCTACTTGCCAATACATGCCCGGTCACGAGAACGAGCACCATCTGCATCGCAAACGTTAGTAAGCCCCAAAAGCCATCACCCCAATAAGTAACCATTTGAGCTGGACTGGATGACGTTACGGCTAAACCCAGAAGAAATACTACAAAGGTAAGAATAAATACGAACAATAGCGGGTCTGGTAGGTAACGTTGCATGATCCGATTTGAAATAGAAATAAGAATTTTCAACTCTCTCACTCCTTTTTATGTAGTCACTCCTAGTATTCTATATATTCAGTAAATTCCCTTTTATTATAGGTAAAATTATGATAGAAAAAAGATCCTCATTAGTAGAGGACCTTTTAATCGTGAGTGAATGATTTATCTATAATCTCTTTAAATGCCTCGATAATTTCCTGTTCTTCCCTTTCTTGAACAGTTCTTAGGTCTAACAATATCTCTTCATCTCTTACTCTCACTATGATAGGAATGTTTCTCCCCCTTAATTTCTGTTCAATTGTGGATGGTCGGATTTGGGGATGCTTAACAGAAACTACGTACGTTTGTAATCTTACTTCAGGCATGGTTCCTCCGCCGACTAAGCTAAAGTCCTCCATACACTCTATTTGAAGAGATACATTACAATTGATTAAGGCAGACATAAATGCTTCTGAACGTTCTCTAACTTCCTCTTTTGTCATCCGAACACTCCGAAGTGCAGGAATATTTTGAATTCCTTTTGTGCCCTGTGTGTATTGTAGCAACGTACCTTCAAGTCCTGCTAACGTCATTTTATCTACACGAAGAACACGTGCTAATGGATGTTTCTTTAGACGGGCAATGACATCTCTTCGCCCTAAGATAATTCCAGCTTGTGGTCCACCAAGGAGCTTATCTCCACTAAATGAAACGAGGTCCACTCCACTCTCTAATACGGATGAAATAGTTGGTTCCTCTCCAATTCCCTCCTGCTTAAAATCGAACAGCACACCACTACCTAAGTCCTCGTAAACTAAAACATTCGGATAGTTTTCTTTAAAGCTAACGATTTCGTGAGCGGGAACAGATTTCGTAAACCCTATCATTTTAAAATTACTCGTATGTACTTTCATAATCATGGCGGTTTCATCATTCAATGCTTGTTCATAGTCACTTAAATGGGTTTTATTTGTAGTTCCCACCTCTTTTAAAACAGCTCCACTTTCCTCCATAATCGATGACACACGGAAGGACCCACCGATTTCAACTAGCTCGCCTCGAGAAACAATAACCTCTTGATCCTTTGCCAAGGCACGTAATACTAAATAAACAGCCGCCGCATTGTTATTTACAATCATAGCAGCCTCTCCACCTGTAAGTTCCAGTAAAGATTTCTCAACTAAATCGTGTCGAGACCCTCTCTTCCCCTCTTGCAAATTATACTCTAGATTCGAATAGGACCGTGCGACTGCAACGATTTGTTCAATGGCTTTTTCACTTAAAGGAGCTCTGCCTAAATTTGTATGTAATACCGTACCTGTAGCATTGATGACTCTTTTAAGCTGTGGGGCAAATTGGTGGCTGAGGATAGACTCCAGTTGGATCCAAATCCAATCAGTAAACTCTTTACTCTGAATGCTTGGGCCAGTCCACCTCCCCTGTAATAAATCCGCCCGTACTTTATCTAGTAATTTTGTCAAACGTTGATGAACCTTATTACGATCAACTTTGAATTTTTCAGCTAAAGCCCTGTATTCATCTGTTTGTTGTAGGTCATGTATGGAAGGGATAAATCTCAACCAATCTTTCATAAAAAAATCCTCTTTCTAGTAAGTAATTGCCTACATTATAGCATGAGAACCATTTCCCCGTTCAAATGCAAGAACAATTGCGTTATAATAAAATAGTTCAAAACCAACATCGTATCAGGATGTTATTTATTTAGGCTGTTTTAAGTAAAGATTGATAAATTTACACATATAGTTCAACCTGCAGTTGATTGGAGTGGAAGGTGCTTGACTCATTTCCACTGCACTGAAGAGATATATGGAAGCAGTGGAAAGTGGGAGGAAGGGACAAGGGAGACCCCGCAGGAGCGAAAGCGACGAGGAGGCTCCCGGACCGCCCGCGGAAAGCAAGCACCTGCAACGGAAATCAACGTCCTAAGTTTAGGGAATCAACTATTGTCTACAGTTTAAAAACAGCCTATACTTAATAACCCCAAAAATTTGATTGAAATTGGAAAGAGAGATGGAACGTCGTGGGTCGTAAATGGAACAATATTAAAGAAAAGAAAGCTTCAAAAGACGCCAATACGAGTCGTATATACGCAAAGTTTGGACGCGAAATTTATGTAGTGGCTAGACAAGGTGAACCAGATCCAGAATTAAATCAAGCTCTTAAATTCGTATTAGAACGTGCCAAAACTTATAATGTCCCAAAACATATCATCGACCGTGCTATTGAAAAAGCAAAAGGTGGTTCAGATGAGAACTACGATGAGCTTCGGTATGAAGGTTTCGGTCCTAGTGGATCTATGGTAATTGTGGATGCTCTTACAAATAACGTTAACCGTACTGCTTCCGAAGTTCGTGCTGCTTTCGGTAAAAATGGTGGAAATATGGGTGTCAGTGGTTCTGTTGCCTATATGTTTGATGCTACGGCTGTTATCGGTCTTGAAGGAAAATCTGAGGAAGAAGTTCTTGAAATTTTAATGGAAGCAGACGTAGAAGTCCGTGACCTCATTCAAGAGGATGAAGCAGTTATCGTCTATGCGGAACCAGATCAATTCCATACCGTTCAACAAGCATTAAAGGATGCTGGTATCTCAGAATTTACAGTAGCAGAATTAACAATGCTACCTCAAAATGAAGTGACTCTAGATGCTGACGCTCAAGCTCAATTTGAAAAAATGATTGATGCACTAGAAGATTTAGAAGATGTTAAGCAGGTTTATCATAACGTTGATTTAGGTGAGTAATAATAAAAAGGGCTGTCTGATCAGCCCTTTTTTTGTGCCCTTTATCTACGTTATCATATCGGACACAGGATCCGTTATTTTTTGAAAAAGCCAGTTATTGAGGTGTAAACAGACACTCGTTCCGCTATTCGTCTATTTTATAGTCTTTTTAAGCTAATTTTGGCCAAATAGCGGAACCTCTGTCCGCTTAATCCTTGAATACCCGCTTTTTGTGGCAAATAACGGATCTCTTGTCCACTTCATTCGTCAACCCGGACACAGAATCCGTTATTTTAATAAAAATGCCGGTTTTTGAGATGCGAACGGACTCTCGTTCCGCTATTCGACTGTTTAATGGTCTTTTTAAGCTAATTTAGGCCAAATAGCGGAATCTCTGTCCGCAAAACATTCGAAAAGTCGCTTTTTTAAGCAAATAACGGATCTCCTGTCCACCTCGTCTATCAAGCAGGACACATCTTCCGCTATTCTTATAAAAAAGCCGGTTTAAAAACTGTAGGATAGCCTCTTCTCTACTTCGCCGATTTTTCCATCTCACTAATAAATTCCTCTACATCTGGAAAAACACCAGTATCCAGTTTTGAATATAACTTATCCCCGTTAACCGTAACCTCAAATGCCCCACCAGAACCCGGTATCAAGTCTAGCTTCTTAATTTGAGAACGGTAATGAGTAAATAATGATTCCGCGAACCTCGCGGCTTTTGGTGCGTAGTTTCACTGCATGCAAAATTCGATAGATACAACAAATTCCTTCATTGATTTTTCCTCCCTATATGTATGGGTTAACCTTGTTCCCCCATTTTAGTATAAGTAGTATTTTTCCGCAAATTCAGACAGTTATGCTACATCATTTTCTAGAAATGTAATTTTTCAGTATAATAAGGATAGGAGGTGGACGTGAATGAGTGAACATGAAAAAATTGGCCTAACTAGCCTTTCTACCAAAGCTGGCTGAGGCTGCAAAATTGGTCCTGAAGACCTGACGCAAGTTTTGCGTCTTTTACCGAAATCAACTCCAGATACAAATCTTTTAGTCGGAACGGAAACCTCTGATGACGCTGGTGTTTACCAGTTATCAGATGATCTTGCTCTCGTCCAATCATTGGATTATTTTACACCGATTGTCGATGACCCTTATTACTTTGGACAAATTGCTGCGGCTAATGCAATAAGTGATTTATATGCCATGGGCGCTACACCGAAAACGGTTTTAAACCTAGTAGGGTTCCCTATTAAAAAACTAGGAGCCGATGTTTTGGCTCGTATACTTGAAGGTGCCCAAGATAAGGTGAATGAAGCTGGGGCTGTAACCGTTGGAGGTCATTCTATCGATGATCAGGAGCCCAAATTTGGTCTATCTGTAACGGGAACAGTTCATCCGAATAAAATTTGGCGCAATGTAGGTGCAAAACCAGGTGATGTCCTAGTTCTGACCAAACCAATTGGTGTTGGTATAGTCACTACAGGTATCAAGCGAGGCGCTGTGACGTCCGAACAGATTGATGAAGTTACAAAAGTGATGACAACATTGAATAAACAAGCGGCTGATGTTCTTTCGGATTTTACCCCTCATGCCGTAACAGATGTAACAGGGTTTGGATTGCTTGGTCATGCTAGTGAAATGGCAAAAGGTAGTCAAGTTACACTGGAGTTCCGCTATGAGGATATCCCAATGCTAGAAGGAACAAAAGAATTAGCTGCACAAGGTATTATCCCTGGTGGATCAAAATCTAACCATAAATGGTTACAACCAGACGTGGAGTACAATCCTACTCTTTCAGAAGTGGACCAACTAATTCTATGTGACGCTATAACATCTGGCGGATTACTAGTGGCTATCCCTGAAAATCAGGCAAAAGAGTACGTACAAAGCCTAAACAACCAAGCGTACTTCAAAGCCGCCATAATAGGAACTGTAAAAGAAAAGCAAACCAATGCTTACATACAAGTTCTTTAGCTTTAATTTTATACTTTCAAAAATGCAACCCTATTTTCTGAAATCTTGTTTTAAAACCAAGCAGTTTGTGGTAAAGTAATAACAAACATAAATATTACCAAACAAACATATAATAAAAAAACCTCAGAGTGCGCCAACACTCCGAGGCATACAGCTGATTTCTTGAGGAGATCGGCCTACGACGAAAATAGACCTCACCCGCTTACCAATTCAAGGGAGGTCTATTTTTTATTGGAAAAAGACAGGACGACGACAATCAATGAAGCAAACGAAATCATTAACGTTAATGATTCAAAAACTGTCATCATAGGCATCACCCCCTTTCATAAAGGGGTAAGCCGACCACCCTTGAAAATTCAGCTGTTACCTATTATTTTACCACATTCCTCCACATTTAGAACAAGCGTTCTCGATATGTGTTCAAAATAAGGCTTTTGGATTAGGGATTAGCCTACCCAGTGTCGTACTTCTCCTTCTCTTCTAGTAAGGCCACGGACATCCATAGTTTCTAAGAAGGGAATTAAAAATTTACGGGACAAGCCTAATATATCCTTAACATTGGACAGAGTTAATTCGTCCGGGTGCTTATTTTTACAGGTTTGAACAGCTCTGTCAAATGTATCCTGTGTCCAAATGATCTTATCTGACAAACTGACCACTTTATTCGATTGGACTAAGTAATGGAGTAATTCTATATGAAGCGAATCTGGAATACCGGCTTCCTTTAGGTAGTCTTCCTTTGTCTTGACTTGATACTCATCGCGACGGATGGAATCTAATAACCCTCGGACGCGCTTTTCCCATTGTTTTGGAACATGAGGAGAAAAGCTTTTACTTTTAACATACTGCTCTTCCCGAGTAAATACATCCGGATCACCCTTATCTAACACAGCCTCTACTAGTTCAGTTGTGTACGTTTTTCCAAGTTCCTGGACAAGTTCAGCTTTATTGATTCCCGAGCGCATTGGATATTTTGAGTGAAACTGCTCTAATAATAACGTCATATCTCGAATTAAACCATCCATAACTTTTGCATGCGTCACTCTATTTTTCACTACTAATAGATCATCAGTCTCTGTCAAAAGCTTTTCTAGCTCTGCTTCTTCAATGTGTAATTCTGTACATAATTCATTTGCTGTCATCATTCTATTTTTTAATAAAACGGATGAGGCTCTTTCTTCGAGTGTCCCTTCTTTTTTTAGAAGGAGAGATTGGATGGTTTCTTCTCCCCACTTATATTTCTTGCCATTTGGGTCAATAACCCAACCGCCAGCAATGGTTTCTGCAGGTGTTGGTCTCCTTAAAATAAAGCGATCTCCTCTTTTGACTACAATCGGTTCATTTAGCCTGATTTGGCATAATACCTCATCTTCTTCTTGAACAATCTCATTTCGATCAAAAAAAACAAGGGTACCAAGAACTTCTGAGGTCCCTACATGGCAGTTTACAGGCATTCTTTGTTTGACAGGATGACGAAGCTGATCCACAAAACGTATGGATACATCAATGGTGTGAGTACTAAAATGATTAGCATGAGAAACCACTACGTCCCCTCGCTTAATCTCCTCTTTGTTAATTCCCCCTATATTTAACGCCGTTCGTTGCCCTGCCATTGATTCAGCAACTGTTTGATGATGTACTTGGATCCCCCGAACGGTTCCTTTCACACCTGGTGGTAAAATATACACGCTATGACCTTCTGAAATATGACCGTCAAAGATAGTGCCTCGTACAACGGTTCCTTGGCCTTTCACATGAAAAACTTGATCTATAGGGAGCCTAAAATCCCCTGTATTAGCCCTGGTTGGCAAGTCTATTACCTCAGACTGAATAGCATCCTTTAGTTCTTTAATTCCTTTATTAGAAAGACTATCTATGTAAAAATAAGGGGCATTTTCAAAAATAGTACCTTGTAATTCTAATAGAATTTCGTCTCGAGCAAGTTCCAATAATTCCGCTTCAACCAAATCCATTTTTGTAATAGCAATTATCCCTTTTTTTACTCCAAGAAAAGATAAAATTTCTAGATGTTCTTTCGTTTGTGGCATAGCGCCCTCATTTGCAGCTACGACTAAAACAACCATGTCTATTCCGGCAACACCAGCAATCATCTGTCTAATAAATCTTTCATGGCCAGGTACATCTACAATCGATACTTGTAGTTCCTCATTGTTAATGAGAGGAGCAAATCCTGGTTCGATGGATATGTTTCTTTCTTTTTCTTCTTTCAGCCGATCTGTGTCAACATTGGTTAAAGCTTTTGTAAGTGTAGTTTTACCGTGGTCAATATGTCCTGCCATCCCAACTGTATAGAATTTTTTCATCCTCTCACCTACCCTCTAAATGGTTATAATCCTACTTTACAAATCTACATCTATTGCATCAAGTAATTTCCATCCTGTTTAGTACTTTTGATGTTAGACAAACAAAAAAAATTCATGTATATTGTATTTTGGTTCTATTGTTAGTACCCCCATACTTACAATATATATAAACTTTTCATAGTTAGGAATCTCCTTATTTGGAGATTCCTTTTTGTAATTAACAGAATATTTTTTTTTTAGATAACAAACGGATAATATATCTATTTCTACACATACTAAAGGGAAAATGCTTTGGAGTGAAGTAGATATGGGTGTGTTTAACAGATTTTCAGAATGGCGTAATGAGAGATACAAGAAGAAAGTGACAGAGATGCAATCTAAAGGTTTGTGTCCAGATTGTAGAGGTAGTGGTCTAAGTATGTGGACCCTCAATGAGTTTGTCCATACAAACTTTTATGACTGCCCAGGCTGCAACGGTTCTGGTTTGTTTACAGATTGGGAAGATACTAGCGAGTACAATCATTAAAAAAGGGCGACAATCACTGTCGCCCTTCCCTATTTTATCTTGAACTAAAAGTTTGTTGATACCACCCAGCAGCTGCCGTTACTTCGGTTTGAGTTAATGCGTGTCCGTTCATCTCCCAGTGGATTGATACAGCTGATCCTGCGGCTTCTAAAAGGTTTTGTAGATCCATTGATTCCTGAGATGGACAAATAGGATCATTTTTCCCTGCTGTAATGAGGACAGGTACATTGGCAAGGTTAGGTAATTCCATCCCTCTTCTAGGAACCATTGGATGATGTAGAATGGCTCCTCTTAAACTATTCTCATAATGGAACAATAGACTTCCGGCTATATTGGCTCCATTTGAATAACCAATGGCTATTACGTTATTTCGATCAAATCCATACTCTTTAGAGGCTTCATTTAAAAATTCATGAAGCTGTTTCGTTCGATAAATCAAATCCTCTTCATCAAATACTCCTTCTGCAAGACGACGGAAGAAGCGGGGCATGCCATGTTCTAACACTTCGCCACGAACACTCAGTACCGAAGCTTCAGGATCAATCAGGTTACCCAGTGGCAATAAATCGTGCTCATTCCCACCGGTCCCATGTAAAAGAAGTAACGTTGGTTTAGTAGAAATTTGACCTTGTTTATAAATATGCTTCATATGTTTCTCTCACCTAATTTTCTTTGTATTTATCTCGTACTCAAATATTCTTAAACTGAGATATATGGTATGAAAAAAACTACAGACTTTCAGCGTAAAGACCAAGCTGTTTAAGTTTTTCAATTAAAATAGACTTTTCCTCGGAGGTTATTCCGCCCATGATATTGTGTAGCGCCTCTACATGTTTTGGAAAAATCTCTTCCATCAGTGTTTTTCCTGACTTTGTAATGACTGCAAAAGTTATACGGCGATCATTGGGACAAGGCTTTCGAGTAAGATAACCTTTTTTCTCAAGCTTATCTACTACATACGTAATACTACTACTGGCAAGTAAAACTTTGCTTCCAATTTTTTGGATGGGCTGTTCACCTTTGTTGAATAGTAATTCTAGGACAGCAAATTCTGTTAAGTTCAGTCCGTGTGAACGAACATCCTTTTCTACCTGTTTTCTTACTGATTCAACTGCCCGGGTCAAAACAATAAAAAGCTTTAATGATAAGTCATGCTCTTGTTTATTTTCTGTTTCATAGGTCATTATATTCACCCACTAATGAAATATCTTTGTTTCGAGATAATCGTATAACAAAGAGTGGTGACTGTCAAATAGGAAGAATGGACTAGTTAGAGTCACATCTTCCTACTTTAAATTTTATGACTATATCAAAATGATACTATTTTAAAAACTCCACAATCTCTTCATACTGCTTCTTTGCATCTTTATATCCTAACTCGTAAAGGGAAAGTAGACGTTCTTGTTTCCGTTCCATTCTACTAACAGGTATATGAACACTCGGTTGAATGATCATTACATTTCCCTTTTCCTTTTCAGAATCTAAATAGCCGAGCGTTTCATTATAATGCTTGTATCTTGACTGAATTAGTTCACCAATTTTAGGATGCTTTTTACTAAAATAAGTAATGGCACCTCCGAACTTACTAGGTTTTTTTGTATAATTCGGTGGTTTTGTCATAACGATGACGTTTTTATGATTACCATCTTCTTGTGCTTTCCGAATAGGAATAGGGTCAATAATCCCGCCATCAAGCAATAAACGATTATCATACTCTACACTTGGAGCTACAAACGGTAGAGAACTAGAAGCACGGATAATTTTCAACATATGTTTGCCGTGGTCCTTTTTATCGTAGTAGACGGCCTCCCCTGTTTCACAATCAGTTGTTCCAACAATAAACTGTTCTTTCGCGTTTAAAAAAGTATCGTAATCAAACGGGTTAATTTTGTTTGGTATTTCATCAAATAAAAAATCCATACCAAAAAACTCACGGTTTCGTATAAAATTCCGAAATGATAGGTAGCGAGGATCACGAACCAAATCTATATTAACCACTTTGTTCCGCCCGTTTTGTCTGGATAAATAAGAAGCAGCCATACAGGCACCAGCAGATACCCCAATGACATAGGGAAAGTATAGTTCTTTTTCCATGAAGTACTCTAATACCCCAGCCGTGTAGACCCCTCTCATTCCTCCGCCTTCTAAAACTAATCCAATGTTTTCCATATTAACTCCCATTTCTGTCTGTTAAAATAAGTATTTCTCTATTTTAAATAAAATGGAAATGAATTGCTAGTTCCAAACTTCTTCACTCTCGAGGGATTCTTAAAGTAACCAAATCAAATGAAACTATCATCTACTCCTTTCCGTATAAAAGGTATAGACAAAAAAAGGTGGGTTACAGATGCTATCAGAAAACTTACAAACGAAAGTAGACGAGTATATAGATATTTATGGGCAATTAAGAAAAAAACTAAGATGGAAAGTAGCGGATCAACGAACGCTTATGCTGATTGCTTCTATGTATGTGGTTAAAAATAAACCTTTCAACCTAAAACGATACATTGAACTGTGTGACTATATTAAGAATAATGTTGGAGCATTTTCCACTCTGAAATCATATCAACGTTTTACAACGGCGGCTATGTTAGATATTGAATGTGATAATCCAGAAAAATCTTTTCATTCTTATCTTGAACTCTATGAGAGTTTTGTAGATGGTGGATTTAGTAGAGGTGCCTTTACGTATATAGCAGCTCTAACAATGTTAAAGGATATGGAGGAATTAGTTGATCCAAAATCAAAAGTTCAACGTTCCCTTGCCGTTTATAAAGGGATGCGAAATAAACACTTCTTCTTAACAAGTCATGAAGATTATCCATTAGCTGTATTGATTGCAAACCGAGATGAATCCATAGAGAAACTTATGGATCATATTGAGGGTTTTTACGATCGATTAAATGAAAATGGGTTTCGGAAAGGGAATGACCTACAGTTTTTGAGCCACATTCTTTCATTAGATACTGAATCAGATCCGGACCTTCTTGTGGATCGTTGTTTGAAACTTTGGAATACATTTAAAGAAATAGGCATTAAACCGAAGGCAACCTACTATCCAGAGATGGGAATGTTGGCACTTCTAAAAGATGGAGCGAAAGAAGTTTCGAATGTTGAGAAAGTAGCAAACTATTTAAAAGACCAAAAGCATTTCAAATGGCAAAAAGATATGAACTTTATGATGGCTGTAAACCTGACTGTGAGTTGTAAAATGGATAACACGCTTTCCATGGAGACGGGATTCCATACAATTGTTGAGGCCATCATTCAAGCACAACAAGCTGTAAATATCGCTACGGTTGCTGGAGTCGCTGCAGCCAATAATAGCGCATCATAACAAAGTGGCTTTAGTTAGTCGTGGGAATTGACTTTCTAAAGCCACTTTAAATTTTTAATATATGCTTTTGAAAAGCAAAACAATTTAATTTTAACGCTGAGCAGCCCGAATACACGTAGACTCCTGCGGGACCAGTGACCAGAGTGAGACCCCGCAACGAAGTGAGGAGGCTCACGGGGAACCCGCGGAAAGCGAAGTGTAGGCGGGCTGCGGGCTATATTAAAGACTTATTTTCTACTTCCCCCCTACCGCTTTGACAGAAATGGCTCCCGAGTGTTTACTCAAAATACNGCGAAGCGAGGAGGCTCACGGGGAGCCCGCGGAAAGCGAAGTGTAGGCGGGCTGCGGGCTATATTAAAGACTTATTTTCTACTTCCCCCCTACCGCTTTGACAGAAATGGCTCCCGAGTGTTTACTCAAAATACAATCTTCTAAATCCTCTCGTTTTAAGAAGCCTAAACTAATGGCAGAGTATATCTTTTCTTCATCCGGCCGCTTAACGGTTTGGATTAAGTCTTCCATATTTAACTTCTCTAATCGTTCAACCGTGGTTGTTTCATCAAACTGTTCGACGCTACGAATTTGGCGCTGGAGTTTATAGCCTAAGATTGTAATTTCTCCTTTTTCATTAACGCCTATTTTTTCATCAAAATACTCATGGAACAGTTTCTTTAACGTATTCATTTGAGCCTCAATTTCCTTTTTGCTCAAGTGAAGCCGATAATATTCCGACAGCATTTCCTTCGTAATTGTTTTTTCATTTTCCTTACTCAAGTAGCTCGTCCCCCTATATTCTTGATACTTCATTCTATTGGGACGAGCTCGGAAATATTCGTATGAGAAATGCTGGCGTTTTATTAAAACTCGGGTAACCGATCTAAATTATTCTCTTTTATTCCATCTGGTTCACTACGTAGAATATCCCTGCCATACTTATGAAATACATCCACATGTGCTAATTGGCCAGCTTTGGCCTCCTCTAAAGCAGTGATATAATCTAACTCTCTACCTTGATCCGTTTTAAAAGCAATCAAGTCTCCATCCTCATTTTTTCTGACTGCAACAATCTGTTCTTTGTTTGGCTGAGGGGCAGCCATTTCATTCGAGGCTTGTTGTTCTCCTAGTTGCTTATACTCTTCATAAATTTGTTCAAAGTTCTTTTGATCCATTTTCACACCTCCCGAACATACGTTTAGTATGTTCGGTTTACTGTAAAATATGAAAAAGGTAGCTCCCCTCTAAAGAAAGCTACCTGGATTACAAAAGTGAAAGAATTTATTTTTTTGTTGTAATAATCTCATCAATAATCCCATACTCCAAGGCTTCTTCAGCGCTCATGAAGTAATCACGGTCTGTGTCTTTTGCTACCTTTTCAATCGGTTGACCAGTACGTTCAGCAATAATTCCATTGATATGCTCTCGTAACTTTAAGATCCGTTTGGCGGAAATTTCAATTTCAGTCGCCTGCCCTCTTGCACCACCTAAAGGTTGGTGAATCATAATTTCACTATTAGGGAGGGCATACCTCTTGCCTTTGGTTCCAGCTAGTAACAACATGGCTCCAAAGGAAGCGGCCATTCCTGTACATATAGTCTTCACATCTGGTTGGATATATTGCATCGTATCAAAAATAGCAAATCCTGCAGTTGTGGAACCGCCTGGACTATTGATATAAAGCGAAATATCTTTTTCGGGATTATCTGCTGCTAAAAATAATAATTGGGCAACAACGCTGTTAGCAACATGGTCATTGATTTCATCTCCGACCATAATAATCCGATCTTTAAGCAGTCGAGAATATATATCGTAGGAGCGCTCCCCACGTCCTGACTGTTCAATTACGTATGGTATTGTACTCATGTTTACTCCTCCTCAAAGCTATTAAGCTGCCATTGAGAGTGTGCAAGAAGGAGAGTACTTAGATGTAGAATAAAGAGGTTTGATCATACGTTTAGGTGATGTAGACTCACTTGTTAATGACCGAATAAATGGAATATCCTTTATTAGTATCGATGGGTCATCACTTACCAAAGCTGTTACAAAAAGATTATACAGCTCTTCCTGGTCACTGTCTGACCAGTATGGAACGACTGTAGGTGATCCGTCTTTCTGAAGCCTTTTTCGTATACGGAAAAGGGTCGCTTTAACAGATTCCTCGGTGGTTTTAAGAATTTCTGCTACCTCTTTTGACTGATATTGAAAAGCTTCTTTTAATAAAAGAACGACTGCCTGTTTAGGTGTAAGCTGATTCAAAAGAAACTCCACTAATTCTGGTACTTGATTGGATGAATCTGGTCCTAGTAATTCATCCATTCCATCACTGTTAAGAACTTCTCTTTTCTTTTTCCGGGTGATGTCTATCCATTGGTTGTACGCGATTTTATTTAATAAGGAAGGTTTTATGTCATCTAAATTTGTAAAACGACACCATACTTTTGAGAAAACTTCTTGAGCTAGATCTTCCCCATCCCATTTATTTTGGGTTAAGAATAGACAGTATTGTTGAAGTTTACGATACAGCTCATTCATTTTATGGACTTCCTGTTCTTGAACATTCGCTTTAACAGAGAAGCTGTTTTCATTCATACTTTTCAACTCCTTTTGCACCTCTCACCTATTAAACGTTTGAGAGTCCCTAAAAAGATATGGGGGCCATAAATTTTTTTTATTGTATGCAATGGAGGTCATCCAGATTACAGGACCTCACGTTTCATGGTGTCGATTATTTCTTGCAGGAATTGATTTGAGCTTATGACTCCTTCTCCACCACCTTGGACGAAAGTCGGCTTCCCTCCGCCCTTTCCACTGATGATAGGTAAGAATTCTCCCATCCATTTTTTTAAGTCAATTTGGGCCGTTTCGTCAGTAGCGCTTACGAATTGAATTTGATGGTCATTTTTGGAAACAAGATGGACGATGCACTGGTCTTTTTCAGAAACAATCGTTCTTGCCAAGGTTTGAAGCTCTTTCAATGTTCGATTTTCGTATGCTTTTGCAATGAGTGAGTACTGTTGAAAGCTTTGACTCTGGTTAATCAATTGGTTGGCTTCAAATTGAATCAACAGTTCCTTTGTTTCTTCCAACCGTTTCTCTATATCCTTATTTTTATCAAGCAATCGGATAGTAGCTTGAGTTAAGTCCTCTTCTGGTGCATTCAATAGCTGCCCAAGTTCTGATGTGATTTTTTGTTTTATAGCCAATTGCTTTAGGATGCGATTCCCACACACAAAGCGAAGGCGTATTTTCTTTCGTTGTACTTCCCACCCAACAATTTTGATGCCCATTACTTGTCCTGTAGAGTCAGGGTGCGTTCCTCCACATCCGTTGTAATCGAAGTTCGGTATGATCACTAACCGGATATTGTCATCGACCGAAAGCTCTTTTCTAAGTGGATAGCTTTTGGCTCCTTCCTTTGTAACCCATTTTGTTTCGATAGGTCTATTTTCAAGGATAATTTGGTTTGCTAAGGTTTCAGCCTGTAGGGCAACATCCTCTGTAAGTTCATGTGTATCTAAATCTATGGTTAAGGTTTCAGACCCAAGGTGAAAGCTAACGGTATGTATGTCGAACAACTCTTCAAATGCAGCTGATAATATATGCTGTCCAGCATGTTGCTGCATATGGTCGAACCTTCTTTGCCAATCAATCTCTCCTACCACTGTTTCTTTAGAAATAGGAGCTTCTAGAAAATGGCGAATCTCTCCTTCAATTTCTTCTACATCTATCACCTGTATTCCATTTAAGGTTCCTGTGTCATGAGGTTGTCCTCCACCTGTTGGATAGAAAGCGGTTTGGTCTAATACTACATATTCTCGGCCGGTGTCATCCTGCTCTTGTTTTAATACATTCGCTTCAAATGCTTTTAAGTACGGATTTTCGTAATATATTTTATGTTCCAATGACAATGACTCCTTTTGTTAGGTATTCGTGTTCTTTAAGTTTATAGGAAAAGCGATCCCTTTGTATAGGAATCGCCTTGTCATTTTTTATATTCAGTTGGAGTTTTTATATTCTTTCTATAGTCCGACGAATAAAGAACTTGTAGTAGGATAGTAAAATCAATAAAAGAATGGGGTCTGCTATTGCAGAATGCTTGATGTCCCACCATCCATACTGAAAGTAACCCCAAGGTTCTGGTAGCAATGTAATAAGTTCATAAATCAGAATAATCACTACCCAAATGGTAATATAAAGGACCTGTTTCCTGATTGGCTTTTTAAAGGGGTACCAATTGATAAACATCATATTAACAGGGGGAAGAAGGACAGAATGAGCTAACGCATCTTGCCATTGTATGGTCTGGTCAAAGTACCAGTAGGCTTTATATTTTACGTCAATAAATTTATCGAAGGAAACCTGAAACGCAATGGTAAAAGTCCAAATATGAGCTATTTCATTTCGGTTCAGGCGAGTGTTCGTTTTAAATGCTATGTAATTGAAGAGAATAATGGCACAAGTGAGTCCAATCATGAAATTCTCCTTATGTATACCACTAGGTTTAGTAACGACTTCCTACATCGTCTGAACAGCATTTCCTTCTCTTATTATTTTCCAGTTGACTGGAGATTTATGAAAATAAATGCAAAATAAAATACGACTCAAGCGAGTCGTATTTCAAATTATTCTTCTTTTTTAGAAATAGCCCCCATGCCTTCTAAAATAATTTTCGCGTCAGCACTTAAATAATCTAGTACATCTTTTCTTAAAAGAAGGGCTGTATGATTTTTTATACAAAGTTTAATTCCTCGCAGATCGAAATCTTTAGCACGTATATTGATCGTATGAATGGTTGCCATCTCTTGTCTCGACAATGGTTTTACTCCTGCATCCACTCGATCTAAAAGGAACTTAAGTAATTCCCTCGCATTGCTATTTAAGGCAGATTGCCTCTCTTTTAACAGATTTAAGTTCTCTTCCAAATAGACTCTCGCAGATACTAAATCCAACTCATCAGAACATTTATTTATTTTTTGAATTAATTCACGCAAATCCAAGATGTCTCGATCTCCTTCTTGTTCAGTTTATCAAAACAATAAAGCACTTACTGTTTTATCGGAACAAAAAGTAAGAATTATAGATGTAAAAAGTCTCAATTTTATAAGTTACAGGTCCTTTTTAGTGGCATTTCTATTATAGAGAAGGTCCTTGTGCTGATTTACAATATTTAACCACTCAAACTCATTCAGACGTATTTTTTGGAGTAACTGTCTTTTCTCGTTTAAAGCTAGCTTATATAGATTCTCTTCTAAACTACCATGAGCGTATGCTTCCTCAAGTTCATCTTGATCAAGCTCAATAATCTCGCCTGTGGGTAATACGACCACATCTAAGTACAGGTCTTCAAACCAGGGTATCCCGTTTTGGTCTGTGCCCGTTTTAGTAATTATATCTATATACCACTGAACGATTTCTCCTTTTTGGTCAAATACGGTTGTCATCGCGTAGTGCCCCTTGTTAGGAAAATGTTGAAGCCACATGAATCCATGATCGACAATACAAACTTCACGTTCCCCGTAATTCACAAACAAAGGCCCTGTTACTTCTTTCATCTCAATAAGTGTTGCATATCCCTGAAATTCCTTAGTATCAAATACATCCTGGTTATAGATTTGCTGCTTCACTCGTTTCCATCCAGCCCGATTTCCCGTTCTTCTTTTTAGCATGTTTCTCCTCTTTCTTCTCTCAACCTATTTTACAGCTAGATTTACGCCCTAATTGTAAGGCTTCTTCTATAATATGAAATGCGATAGCGTGATCATCCATAATATAAGGAATTTCTTCAGGTTCTACCCAAATACGTGTGGTTGATTCATTTTCTCGCTTAAACGGTTCACACTCTGTAATGTCCATTCGATAGTACAATTGATATCCGATTAGTGGGTACTTCCCATTTGAATCAAATTTAGGATTTTCTTCATGACTGACTTCAATGGCACCAAGGTATTGAATTGTTCCTTTTACATAGCCTTCCTCATAGGCTTCACGGAGAAAAGCTTCTTGTGGTGTTTCCCCTTCATCCACATGTCCCCCAGGGTTATTAAATCCTCTCCCTTTTATGTGAACTTGCAATATTTTACCTTCATGAAAGCAATATCCATGAACACTTGTGACCTGTTTCAGGTCTTTTATTTCATGTAGAGGCAACCAAGTAAGTCGGACATTGTGACCGCCCCAATCAACATATATTGATGAATGCATGATAGGACCTCCCTAATTTGGAAACGTTTTCTAATTAAAATATAAAGTAAAAAGTTAGGTGAAGTCCGCTAGGTTTTCGAGAGTTTTGTGAATTATTCTTCGTACATCATTTTCCTTGTCATCCCACCATCAACCATTAGATTAGTACCTGTAACAAAATTGTTCGTGGGTTCAGTTAAATATAAGCACGCACGAGCTATATCACTCGGTGTTCCAACTCTTTTGGAAAAATGCTGCTGATGATCAATGTCCCGCAATTTTTGATAATCACCAGTCTCAATCCAGCCTGGCGAAATAGCATTAACCGTGATTCGGTAATCCCCAAATGAAGCAGCCAGTGCATGTGTAAGTGCGATGATACCACCTTTTGTAGCCGCATATCCTTCAGAGTGAGGCTCAGACATGAAAGCCCTCGTAGAAGCAATGTTGATAATGCTACCACCTTCATTATTCTCCCTCATGACTTTTGCAGCTTCACGTGAACATAAGAAGACACTCCGTAGATTGGTATGTATGATATCCTCCCACTCTTCAACCGTCACATCAAATGGGGATTTAAAAAGACCTTTCCCCGCATTATTGATTAAAATATGTATGCCCCCATACATATCCTGTGTGGATTTGATAAGGTGAACAATCTCCTCTTCTAGACGAACATCTGTTTTGATGAAAGTAGCTTCGTAATTTTGAGACCGTAACTCACTGGAAAACTGTTCTCCTTGAATGGAGTCTACATCTGCGAGGACGACTTTTGCCCCGTTTTTGGCATACTCTAAAGCAATCCCTCTTCCAATTCCATTTGCTGAACCTGTAACAATAACGGTCTTTTCTGAAAAATTCATGTAGGCACCTGCTTTCTTAGATTTGGGGTTGATGGCGTTTGGGTGTCAGTATGTATTGCTGACTTTTATTCGCGAATAGTAGAATAACCAGCCATACCTGTATTACCACCCTTCCTCCCTGCTTGTTAGTCCACTACCGGTAATTTTACCTCATTTTTCCAATCTATAATAAATGGTCTCTGTCTTGGGTTTAAATTTTCGGGAAGCTCGTCTTTGCTAAAATAACGGTGTTCACGACTTTCCTGATCTACTTGCTTGAGGGTACCATTAAACGCTTTACTATAAAAAATGACTTGTACACTAAATGCTTGGTCACCATTTGGATAGATGGCAAAGCATTTTTCTCCAGAATATAAACCGAATAACTCCAAGTTACCAACCGTTAATCCTGTCTCTTCAAATACTTCCCGCTTTGCAGTCTCCTCAAAAGACTCACCAATTTCCATGATTCCCCCAGGGATACACCAATTATCACTATCCATACGATGTTGAAGTAGAATTTTTCCATTTTGCTCTAAGATAATCTCACAACCTACAGTAAACAATGTTTCATTACCAATGTATTGGCGCATTTGTTTAATATAATTCATTCGTTATCTCCTTTTTCTCCTTTTAAAAATGCTGATAGCTTAAATTGAAAGCTACCAGCATATGAACGACATTTCTAATCTACTAATAAACTTTCCAATTCAGCGGTTATAGGATAAGCACCCGTTTCTTTATTACTAGTAACCACTAGCTTAATCCCTGACTTGGGATAATAACCTGAATGGAACGATACACCTGGATCATATCCCATCACATGGTACTTATATATTTCTTCCCCACTTTTTGTAATCCAGATGCCATAACCGTAATACTCCTCATCTTCCTCTTGGACATGGGGCGTCAAAAGCGCTCGGGTGTTGTCCTCACTTAATAACTTAGCATCCATTAAGTGATCCCAAAGCTTGACCATGTCAGCTACTGTGATAAACGCCCCACCATCTGCTCCACCTTTAATAGGGATGGAATAAATATTTGTTTTCCAGTTCCCTGTTTCTTCATCATCGATATAGCCTAACGCAGTATTACCAGGTAACTGATCTAATGAAAAATAACCTGAATCGACCATCCCACATGGTTTAAATATGTTCTCTTCAATATATTGGGTGAAGTTCATACCAGATTGTTGCTCAACAACAAGGCCTAATATAATGAATGCTGCATTATTATAATGGAACTTATCCCCTGGTTTAAACATCATCTCTCGGTTTTGAAACAAAGATAAAAATGAATGTAAAGTCGTTAACGAGTACATGGGTGTTGCTTTCCAAAGATCAGCAAAATCATCCATCGTTGCTTCATCAAAATAATCTGGAATACCAGACGTGTGTGTTAAAAGGTGATGAAGCGTTATGTCCTCATCAAAAAGTGGAAACGCTATATCTAAACAATCTTTTAATCTAGTATTAAAATTTATCTTTCCTTCATCTACTAATTGTCCTATGGCTATGGCGGTAAAAAGCTTGCAGCCGGAAGCGATACCAAATCTTGTATTCAGGTTGTTACTTACACTTTCCGAACGGTTCGAATAACCGAAAGCATACTGTAGTAAAATATCATCCTTATAAGCTAGCAAAGCACCAGAGAATCTGACCTCTTCTGCTTTGGATTTAATTTGTTGTAGTTTATTTGTGCTAATCATTTTTTGTCTCCTAAAGATAAATTTCCGTATGACTAAAGGGCAACAATAATACTGGGGTTCATTGATAACATAATGGTACCATATTTTACCTGTGTCTGTAGATTTATTTCGGTTTATCTTAATTTACAATAATAATGTTATGTTAATTACTTCTCCGCAAAAAGGCTTTCTATTGATCCTCTTCTTTTCTGTCCCATTCCCCATTCATAATCAAAAAGCCCAATCATTTTTCTGATTAGGCCTCTTAACTTTTACATTATGAAGTTTTTTCTTGGAAATTTACTTCACTACCAAATGAATGACATTACCTGATGGATCTTCTGTTTGGATATATCCATCCTTGTCATTAACAGGGGCATTAACCTCTTTTAACAGACTTATTGTTTTTGAAAGGTCGTCATCACTTGGTAAAACAAGCGTATACCACTTCAAACCAACGCTTGTTTCAACAGGTTTTTCTCCTCCTTGACTCACCCAGGTGTTTAAGCCGATGTGATGATGATAGGCCCCCGATGATATAAACAATGCTTGATTTCCGTATTTAGTTACCAGGTCTAAGCCAAGACCTTTACAGTAAAATTCGTAGGTGTTTTCTAACTCGGAAACTTGAAGGTGAATGTGGCCCATCACGGTAGCAGGAGGTAAGCCTTGCCAAGGTGTACCATCATCTTCATCTACTAACCCCTGTGCATCCAACGCAATCGTAGCCATTTCAACTTCTCCATTATGCCAGTTCCATGTCTCATCTGGTCTGTCCGCATAGATCTCAATCCCGTTTCCATCAGGGTCAGCTAAATAGAGTGCTTCACTTACTAGGTGATCAGAAGCCCCTTGGAGAGGATATTGACTTTTTACTAAGTGGATGAGGGCTTTGGCCAAATCTGCACGAGTCGGAAGTAACAGTGCAAAATGGAATAACCCTGTATTATGTTGGTTCCTAGGCGTAACTTCATTTGGTTGCTCAATCGTTACTAGTGGTGTCTTTCCATCTGCAGTCAATGTTGCTCTCTGTTCAGATTCTTTCATGACCTTAAACCCAATGACTGATTCATAGAATGCAATGGAACGAGTTAAATCAGAAACATATAAATGTATATCACTTACGTATGATACCGGTTTTTGATGAAATTTCATTTTGTTTAGTCACCCTATTCTAATTTTATAACTTACTTTATGTAAGTAACTATATATTAGTAATTATTTTTAGTCAATCCATTATTACCTTGTAGAATAGGGTAACACTATTCGTTCATTTCTATTTATAAACAAACCATTACTGTGTTTCCTTCTTTATCTTTAATCATAAAATAATGATCGAATTGAATGTCTCTTACGACCTCAATACCCTCATTTTTTACATATTGATATGCTTCATGAATGTTTGAAGCTTTCAACATATAGGTTGGAAAGGACTCAAGGTCCTGATTGTTCCGATTGTCGTCTAATAATATTCCCTCATCAAACCAATAGATAGGGCCACCATCTTGGCGATCTGGTTTGATCGGCTTTTCTAGTAATCTGCTGTAAAACTCGGTAGCACGCTTCAAGTTTTGAACGGGGATTACTAACGTGTTTATATGATTTTTGATCGGGTGTGATTCTGATTTAGGACTTTTAGGATTAGGATGCTCCCAATTGGACTCACACATCATTAGGATATTTCCTTCCGTATCTTCAAAGTTGAAGTAAGCCAACCCTGGATGTGGGTTTTGTAGTTCAAGTGAAATTTTGCATCCCATTCCATTGATAAAAGAGAGAGCTTTTTGAATATCATTTGTATGGAGCATACAAATGGGATGACGTTGCCCCTTCAGATTACGATGGTCATCTAACAGTAAACCCAGTCCCTCATCCATGTCCACTCCATAAAAGGGAGTTTCATCATCCAAATCTTCTAACGGAAGATCTAGTAGTTTTGAATACCAAACAGCACTCTCTTTAATATGTTGCACATGGAGAATAGCCCCCCCAACTGTTTGAACAATGGTATCTTTCTTTACAGATGTGCTCATAATAAATTCCTCCTTAAAATGTCTGATCACTAACAAGACGTTTGAGGTGTTAATAATCTATCATTCAACAACCGATTTTCTTAATAAATATTTTTCGAGATTTTCAATAGCCTTTTCTTCGTGCTCTTTTGCTTGTCTAAGTAAGGTTATGGTTCGCTTTTTTATGTCCATTTTGATTCCTGGAAGTCCGTACGGGAATGAAGGGTATAAGGCAAGAAAAATATCGTGTACTTTTTTGTAATGACTAAGAGCCATTTGTATCCAAGGTTGTTCGTTATGGATAGATGCTATTTTTCCTAAAAAATGGACAGCATGCTCCCTATCCTCCGTCATTAGAGCGATCTGATAAGCATGACCAATTGAATTTGCATAACCACCTTCAATCGCCTCAATCCAAGTATCATAGGCGGCTAATCCTTGTGTAAATCCGTCAATCTTTGGTTCTTTACCTCTTGCATGATTCACAATATTTTCAATGCATGTTGTTATGCGTGGTTTTTGACATGAAGATACATGTAATGTTCCAACAAATAATTCGGGTACTGGTGTCCTTCCAATTTTTTCATATGGAACAGTCAGATTCGTATGTGTTGAATCAGCAAATGTAAGGACCTTTTTTTTATTATCAAATCCATAAATCAAGCCAAACTCATAATTCGTTAGGTTCCAAACAATGGTTGGTTCGCCTAGTTCAATAGAATGCTGAATAAGATCTAAAGATTGAAGAAGCAGATCCGGAGTTGGAATGGCATTTGGTTTTCCGATATAGGAATACTTTGTTTGAAAGGTATCCGCAATAATCTTTAAAACCCAGCCCCAGTCATACACATAGCTACTGCTTACATCAACTTCTTTTGATACCTGAATCCGGAACGCTTGTCCGGTGTATCCCATTACATCGCTTAAATGTAGGTTTAAATTCGTTCTACTTTTAATAAGTTCATAGATTATGTGTCCTAGTGAAACATAAGACGGATGAAATGCTAGATCATCCAATATAGCTTGTTGTAGTTCCCCGTTTTTCTTCCGTCGATCCAAAAAACGTTCTATTTCTCTTTTAAATCTTTCATCTCTCAGTTTCATTTTGGCTCGAGATAGGATATTGTACACATTCGCAGTCGTCATTTGAAAGGTTTTGGCAATTTCCTCTGGAGGAAGTTGATTATAAAAATGAGCCTCAAATATTTGTCTGTTTCTTTCTGGTAAATATTCCATTAGAGACAAAAGTGAATCTTGTATATCTCTTGCAGCATATACAGCTTCAGGGTCCTGTGACTCGTCGATACTTTCAATGTATGTTTCATGGGTGTTGGGGTCAAGATGCTTTTTTCTTATGTAATCGATGGCTCTATTTTTTACCATATTCCGAAGCCACGGTAAAAAACGATCAGCCTGTTGAAGGTTTTGTAAATGAAGATAGGAACGGAGCAGCACATCTTGAGCAACGTCTTCTGCAATATAAGGGTCCTTTGTAATCATCTTTGCCCAGTTAACCGCATTGGAACGGTGTTTCTCAATCAGGTGAGTAAAGGCTTCCTCATCGCCTTGTTTTGCTTGTTCAACTAAAATTTGATCTTCATGGTTAGTGTGCATGCAACCCCTCCTAAACTTCCTAAATTCAATGTAACATACTTGGGTAAACTAACTCTATCTCAATGGAAAGGAGTTGTGTGAAAATGAAAAAGAAGCTTAGACAAGCGGTGCAACATGCAAACGAGGAAAATCCGACTTCTAGAAAAGGTGGAAATCCTCAGGCATCCAAAAAGTCAAAACAATGATGAATGAATGTGAGGTAAGTTAGGCTTACCTCACGTTTTAATAAGGCATGAACCCCTCCGCACCGATATAAATATTTTCTGGGGTAAACGTCTTTTTCATTTCATTGAGAACTCTTTGCTTGCTATCAGGAGAATACCACTTATTCAACTCATCCACATCATAAAGCTCTTTAATTTGTAGCCTTTCCGTTCGCTTTCCTTGACTTCCATCCCCCGTAAAGTCATCAATACAAATTCGGTTTACTACTTCTTTAAGCTTATATGGAAATTCATTAGAAAATGGTAGAACAGGTGTTACAGCCACTTGACTAGGAAGACCAGCCTCCTTTAATTTACACAACGCATTAAAACGCGCTTGTATCGGAGGAGCAGCAGGAGAAAATCTCTTTCGGACTTCATCAAGATCTGTCTCCACCGTAACACTAATACGTAACCGATCTTTTAATTGTAGAAACAAATCGGTATCTCTTGTAACAAGCGGGCTTCGAGTTTGAACAAACAGGAAATCCGGGGGACTTTCCACCATGGCTTCCAAAAGTCCTCGTGTAATTTGTTCTTTATAATCTAATGATTGATAGGGATCCGTACTTGAAGACATAAATATGGTGGTTTTCTTGTTTCTCTTCTTGAGACTTTGGAGTTCTCTTATAAGTTTATCCTTTACATTTTCCTTTACATCCACCCATGTCCCCCACTCTTGTTTACGAAATAATCCAACAGGACTTTGCCTAACATAACAATAAGAACAACCAAAGGCACAGCCTACATATGGATTCAAGGAATGACTATACCCTGTTAAAAATCCTCCAGTGGGGGTCAAAATCTTTTGTGGCGATTTATATTGAATATCCATGGTTTCACCC
The DNA here is from genome assembly GCF_039522365.1 of Bacillus carboniphilus. Taxonomy (GTDB): domain Bacteria; phylum Bacillota; class Bacilli; order Bacillales; family JC228; genus Bacillus_BF; species Bacillus_BF carboniphilus. The sequence goes on from NZ_BAAADJ010000003.1 coordinate 78,165, forward strand.
TTTACTTGTCATACCTTATTTTTCCTAAAAAAATAGTCTATAATAGAAATGCAAATTTGTAGAAAATGAGGTTTTTTCATTGGGTGTGTTTAAGCGTTTTCGATTTGTAGGCGGTCGAATTATGAAAACGGGAGTTGCCGTTCTCATTACCGCTTTAATCTGTGATTTTTTAGACTGGCCAGCGATGTTTGCTGTTATAACGGCGATTGTAACCATTGAACCGACAGCAGCGGATTCAATAAAAAAAGCATTTATCCGCTTTCCTGCATCTGCTTTAGGAGCGGGCTTTGCCGTGTTATTTAGCTATTTTCTTGGAGACACTCCCATCACCTATGCACTCGTTACACTGGCTACTATTATCACCTGTACCAAATTGCATCTTCATGCAGGAACCCTGGTAGCGGTCCTTACTGGAGTGGCCATGATCTCTACCATTCATGATGAATTTGTATCTTCGTTCTTCATTAGGCTAGGAACAACCACAACGGGTCTTGTAGTATCGTCGCTTGTTAATTTACTACTATTACCACCCAACTATTCTGAAACAATCTCTAAGAAAGTGCACCAACTTTATATTAAGACTGGAACCCTACTCGAAAAAAGAGGAATTGAAGTAATCAAGCTTCACCCTTTACAACGAGAAACAAAGATGGTATTTCGAGAAATTCAGGCCGAGATTGAACAAGTCGAAAAACTTTGTCAGTATCAAAAAGAAGAATGGCGATTACACAGAACTATTCGGAAAGATTTACGCTATTTTCACTATGAGTACAAGAAGCTAACATTGCTCAGACAAATCCTTTATCATTTAGGAAACTTAATACATCTTCCAGCAAAAGATGAGACTATTCCTGAACATGAAGAAGTCAAAATTCTTACAGCTATTCAATCAATAAAAAATATCATCCATCACCCTCAATTTGAAATAGATGATGGACACTATTCTATTATGGAAGGTTTATTGGAAGACCTTTGGGTAGAACATCCAGTCATTCATGAACAATCATTTAAATCCATTAAGCATCACTTTTCCAACAGGAAAGTCTTAAAATACGAGCTACTATCTATACATGATTTATTGAACGAACTTGTTTCTATACAAGAACAAGAACGACAGCACTTCTCTATGCTGCGGCGTAATTTAAAAAAAGGTTAGAATGAGGATTATATAGACGGACACAGATCCGTTATTCTTATTTTCATCCTACTTTCGAATATCCGAAAACTCATCATATAGATAAGACTATTTGGACGGCCCCTATTTAATTTGTGTAAACGCAATTTTATGGCCGTCAGGAGTTTTCAATTCAAACTCCACATCTCCCCATGGCTGTGTTACAGGCTCGCTCAGCATTTGATTAGGATTAGAATGTTCATATGGCTCCAAATCTTGAGCTACAACATGGTTAAATAAAGTATGTACATCTTTAACCGCAATATGGATAGCCGTATCCCCGGGATTTGCTTCATCAGCTGGATGAAGCATTATCTCGGTTTGCCCTAATTGAAACCAATGCATCCCTTCAAACCCATGCGAATAGGCAAACCCAACTCTTTCAAACCATTCTTTTGCTATTTCAGTGTTTGTAGAAAACAATACAAGGTGATGAATTTTCTCTAACATTTGAAACCAACCTCCTAATCATTTTTCTATTATATCCATTCGGTTCAATCCGTTAAAAAACCTTCTTTGAATATTGCTGTTGCAACTTTCGAATTTCAAGTATACTAAATGAGTCATGAAATCTTGCTTGTAGGATTAGATGTATTTTATACGTTTAATAGATGTTTCTAACACTAGGTTAAGGGGAAAATACAAATGGAATTTCTTACATTATTCAAAGCGCTCATTCTTGGGATGGTCGAAGGATTAACGGAATTTGCACCTGTATCCTCCACAGGGCACATGGTCATTGTGGATGATATGTGGCTCCTGTCTGAAGAATTTTTAGGAAAGTATGTGGCCAATACCTTTAAGGTCGTCATTCAACTCGGGTCCATATTAGCCGTCGTTATTGTTTTTAGAAATCGCTTTATTGATTTATTAGGATTGAATCGCTTGTTCAAAAAGGAAGTGAAGATGGAACATGGTCAAAGTCGTTTGAAGCTTACGACTGTTATCGTTGGTTTGATTCCAGCAGGAGTGCTTGGGGTATTATTTGAGGACTATATTGATGAATACTTGTTTTCAACGGAGACTGTTTTGGTTGGGTTAGTGACTGGAGCCGTTTTGATGATTATAGCGGATAAATTTGCTCCAAAGAAACCTCAAATAGAAACGGTCGATCAAATCGGCTATAAACAAGCGCTTGCGGTCGGATTGTTTCAATGCTTAGCTCTTTGGCCGGGCTTTTCTCGTTCTGGCTCAACTATTTCTGGTGGGGTTTTACTCGGGATGAATCACCGTACTGCAGCTGACTTCACTTTTATCATGGCTGTTCCTATCATGGCTGGAGCAAGCTTCATTTCCCTGTTAAAAAACTGGGAGTACTTTACACTAGATGCTCTGCCGTTTTTCATTGTCGGATTTATTAGTGCCTTTATCTTTGCCCTAGTCTCTATTAAGTTCTTCTTGAAACTAATTAACCGTATCAAACTTGTACCGTTTGCCATTTATCGAATCGTATTAGCGATTATCATCTTTGTCCTCTATTTTTAGTAGTGGAAGCCAAAAGCTCGGGTTGTCTGCCTGGAGCTTTTTTTGAATTTACTCTACTACTTCTATTTCAATTTGTATGGGTATGGCAACTTCGCTTCTCGGGTCATCTTTTATCCAAAAATCTGTTACAACCTCAATTGAATATTTTCCTGGGGGAAGTTGGACGTAAGGTTGAGCAAATCCAAAATCTTCGCGATGAGATACATCCCTAAATAAATACGAAGAAACTAATGGTTCCCGATAAAAGAACCCTTTTTCATATTCATGGTCAATCCCTCTAATAAAATGAATAAACATAATTCCCTTATGGTAGACTTTTGAGAATGGCTTCACTCCAGTATACGTAATTGAACCTGAAACCTGCAGGTCTTCCCCTACTGTGTATATCTCCTTCTCCGAGGACAGTGTTACCTGAAAGTCTCCCTCCTCAACCGTAACACGATGACTTCCTTCCATTGGCCCTCTTACACATTCGTACACCTTACCTCCAAATAACCAGATTCCGATTAGCACAACAGCTACAATGCCTACTCCTTTTTTCCATTTCGCACTCATTTCTTTATAAACACCACAGATTCTTTTACTAACCTAGTAAAATCTTCAGGGAAAAAGTGACCTAGCCCTTTCCTTACAATCAAGCGACAGGAGACACCACTCTCATTTAAAAGTTCGGATAACTCTTTAGTTTTATCAAAAAAGTAATCTTGGTCTCCTGTAATGATTACTCCTTTTAGCCCACTAACGTTGTGTGAACGGATTATCTGGCGAAAGGAATCAACCTCTGAAATGGCTGGAATAGCAGCAATAAAGTCACTTCCATAATCCAATCCGAGTAAGCTTCTCTCAATCGCAATTTTCCCACCCTGTGATGCACCAGCTACAATCCATGTTCTTTTGGGATTTTTCTTTTTCAAATCTTTCATCCATTGGGACAATTCATGTGTAGCCACCTCTGAGTTATCCCAACAATAAGCATTGTAAGAATGTACCTGGGAGGATTGTGGGAATGCAAAATAGTATTCTTTTAACATCTCTTCATCTAACCAATACGAGGCATAGTCTTCTACACTTGATCCTCTCCAATGAATGGAGAAAATACCGACCTCAGCGTTAAGATTCCCATAACTCTGCAACTTGGGAATAGTAGACTTATTATTTTCTTCAACCCGCTCTATACACAAATCTAGAATTCTCTGAAATTCTTCCATGTTGAGTATTTCTTTGAAATCAGGGTCGTTTTTCAGAGTATGTGGGTTCCACCATATCCCTTCTTCAAGTCCAGCATTAAGACAGTCAACAGCTTTATTGAACTCCCTTAATCGAGCATACACACATGCTTTCCAAAAATATGTTTTCTCTATTCTGGATGGAAAATCATCCTCAGCTTGTTGCACTAAGTGCAGTGCTTCTTGGTATTTCTTTTCAGCAAATAGTTGAAACAAGTTTTTCTGTGTTTCTAGGAATCTTGCGTTCACGGAATATCCTCCCTATCGATTGGTAACCGTTGGATTACTTAAATGTAAACTATACTTTACTTAATAATAAGTCAACCATTTAATGGAATTTTCATACAAATTTTAATAAAAAAAAGAGATCTCCTAAAGAGACCTCTTTTATTGGCTTAAATATGACATATACGGAATAATGACGCTGGCCAATGTAAGGATTGCGGCACCGAATGCCCCCAGTTTATTTTTTTCTTTCCAAAAGCCCCAAGTAACCTTAGAGGAGTGCATAAATAGAACAATAATTACAATCCAAACCATTAATTTCATGTTAATCTCTCGTTTCACTTAAACTTGGTAGTCTGCCTTGTCTTCCAAATGGGCCAAAGCGAATATCTGCTTCTATGTTTATTTGCATATCTGGATAGCTCTTCATCCAATCAAAATTTTCCCATTCAGGAATAGTAAGGAATTTCTTTCTAGCTTGTAAGGACCAACCGAATGGCTCTGTTCCGAATTCCTCTTGTGTTTTTCTTATCAGTTCCTGGTATTTTTTTTCGATTCTTTCCTTCATGAACGCCCTTAGCTTTTCTCTTTTATCTTGGTCATCTGCATAATTCGTCATACTTGGATCCGACAATATTTCAATATTAAAAGGAATCTTTACGTCCATTTTTGGTTTTCCACTTTTTAAATCCATATCTACCTCTAGGGGTTTCTCTTTTTTTATTTGAGCAGTTATTCTATATTTCTCATCTTCAGGGGCCGGAAAGGTTGTAAGTGCCTCTATTTCTGGAGTCGTTTCATTTACAAAATGAGAAAGTCTCGTTTCCTCACCTGTAAGAGTCCCAATCATTTGTCCTTCTTTAAAAACGGCTGAGCCAATAAAATGTGTATTCCCTGATTCACCTTCAAAGGCGATATCTCCTGCCACATATTCGTCATCCTTCTCTTTCTCACTCGAATCTTTTTGGTCATCTTGAATCGCAGTATAGGCAGCTAAGAAAAGGTCCGCATCGGCCTCGGTGATTTTAAAATATTTATTAATGTCTCCATCTGGAATCAATCCTGTTTCGGTCCCCCTATTTAGAATAAATTCAAAGTATTTGTGCAAACGAGTTTCGACAGTTGGCTTGTGTGACTGAATGTAATCAAACGCGGAATCTTTTGTAACAATCAAGCTTGTGTCCCTTCGTATTTCACGATCCTTAGTTGCTGAATACATCCATCGAATGAAATCTTTATCTCTCGCAAACTCTTCAGACACCAGAAATACCTTGAGTAAATCATAGGAGATCTCTCTTGCTATTAGTACGTTTGCCATATTCCGTGACATGATAAAATCATTCGCAACAAAGCTCACGATTTCTTGAGGAGGTTCATTGCTACTCCCACCCGACCGTTCATAGCCCACTTCAGGATTAACAATAACATAGGTAACTTTAATTTTTCCTTCCTCTTCAGCATGATCCAATCCAATCCCTATGACATACGATTTTTGCTCCACTTCTGTCTTGTCGAAGCATCCAACTAAAAAAATTGAATAGAAGAGAATAACAACAAGTTTAGTGGTTCTCCTTTTGTTTTTCATTTCTAAAATCTCCTTTTAGTTTGGCTATGGTCCACATTAAAAAAGGAAGGAGCAGAAAAAATGGACTTACAATTGTCATTAAATTCTCTTTTACACTAAATATAGTAAACGTGGGTGTCTCTGGGAACATGCCCAAGAATAAAATGACGACAGCCATTATAGGAAGTATCTTTTTGATAGATTGAATACGGAACAATCTTCCATATAGATATGTAACAATATACAAGTAAAAAGAAAACTTTATAAATGATGCAATCAACCAAAATGGGAAAAAGAACGTTTCAATATTAGTGAGAAAACCAATTCGAATGTACCTAATACTTTCGTGAAACGGATAATTTAAGTTTGAAACGGTAATATAGTCAAACAATAAAATGAACGCTAGTGTGGCAAGAGTAATTTCCAAAGTTACAAATAACAAGGCAATTAAAGTCCCTCTTTTAAAATCCTTGAAGTTTCGGATATGGGGCAACAACAAACCGATAACAAGAAAATCGATATAGGTCGAAGTTTTTGTAATGGACTCCTTCGCAATTTCCATCACACCGGGACCTAGAAGTGGAAACATATAAAAGTGAACACCTTGCCAAAGAGTGATAATCAATGCTAAACCCATGGTAATTTTGACATAAGCCAGAACCATCCAAGAAACCGATCCTATTTGCTGTAAGCCAGTTCTGGCACCGTATACACTGACAATCATGATTAACGCATATAAAATAAGGAGTGGCGTCTTTGGAAAATACATCGTACTAATGATGTTGGTATATATCGCTGTTTCAGCGGTAAAGCCACCTATCAAGATACACAATAGCAATACGGCGACCATTATACCCACCCATTTTCCAAATAAGTGGGTTAACACATCTATTAAATCTTTATGTTTATGAGCAGAGAACACCTTTAGTAAAAACAAAAAGGAAATGATGGAGAGTACACCACTCATTAAAGGAACTATCCAACCAGCATTATCTGCTCCAATCGTATAGAGTACGGGGGTATCATCAGTAGCCCTAGTCCCAACAGATAATACGAGAATTCCAATTAGTTCTCTGACTCCTAGTTTACCCTCCGCTTTCATCATTTCTAAAACCTCACCCTATCTCTTTTTAATATCATCTGGTTGTACATAGCCAGGGCGGTAACGCTCATTTTGTAAAAGTCTTCTAAAGATTGTATCGTCTGAGGATGTATATCTAGGTGTCATCGGTGCGAGGTAAGGGACACCAAATGATTCCAACGATGTCATATATATAAGACCCAATACAAATACAGCAGTCATTCCAAATATCCCTAAGAGACCAGCCCCTATGATAAATAAGAAACGTGCAATCCGAACTGTATAATTTAAACTAATATCACTCACAGCAAAAGAAGATAACCCTCCTAAAGCTACAACGATAATAATGATGGGACTGATAATATTCGCTTCAACGGCTGCTTGACCTAAAATGAGGGCACCCACTATTCCAATCGTAGGTCCTATGGGACTTGGAACACGTAATCCAGCCTCTCTTATTAGTTCAAAAGCTAATTCCATTATGAGGATTTCAATCAGAACCGGAAAAGGGACTTTTTCTCTCGTTGAGGCAATAGCTAACAATAAGTCGGCCGGAACCATCTCTGAATGAAAATTAGTAATGGCTACGTATGTGGCCGAAGTGAATAAGGTAATGAAAACGGCTAATATCCTTAATAATCTCGTGAAGTTTCCATATGGAAAACGCAAATAATGTTCTTCAGGGTTGTGAAAAAAGGACCAAAACGTTGCTGGCATTATTAGTGAAGCGGGAGAGTTATCCATAAGTAAAACAATATATCCATCTTCTAAAAATGATGCAGCTCGATCAGGTCTCTCCGTATATAGTAATGTAGGAAATAACGACTTTTTTCGATCCTCAATGTTCTGTTCCAATAGTCCAAGATTTTGAATAGCGTCTGAATCGATATGTTTCAACCTTTTTTTTACTCGACTAACCAATTGTTCATTAGCCAGATCTTTTACGTACAGGAGAAAAACCTCATTATTTGATCGTTTCGAAACAATTGCAGATTCAACCATCAGACTCTCGTTTTTGATTTTCTTCCGGATCAGGGAAATATTCGTTACTGCTTTTTCATTAAAGGCTTCTTTTGGGCCTTTTAAGATTACTTCATCTTCCGCTTTATCAACGCTCCGAGATTGTACATTAGAACATTCAACGGTATAACCAGTGTTTTCCCCTTCTATTAAAAGGACAGCATTCCCTTTGTTTAGGTCTGTTAAAATATCCCGTATCGTATTTACGGATTGAATATTCTGTGCCGATATAATTTCATCTACTTTAGTATCCTGAAATGAATGAGTAAGTAATGGATGTAAAACATGCATTTCAATGGTTTTCGTATCCGTTATGCTGGCAATAAAAATAAGGCAAGCTTTCTTGTTGCTTCCTTTTAAGTGAATGTCCCGAAACTTAACATCTACATTTGTCGGAACATTATAGATTTGCTTTAACACTGTAAGATTTGCTTCATAGTTCTTTTGAATTCGTTTGTCTTTTAAATCTATATCTTGATCTGTTTGTTTATTTGAACTGGCACCCTTTTTGGGGATTTTTTGTGAAAGTAACTTTGCCATAAATTTAATCATCTTCATATGCTCCCCTTTTTTTCCAGTCTTCCACGAAAGCTGAGGTTTTACTCAGACATATTTTTTCATGAGGGGTAACTTAGAATATTGTAAAACCTGAATAAAAAGATGCTTTTTAGAAACATTAAATTGTAAGATATTGGTGAGAACATAGTAAATGATTGGAGATTTAAAATCATGGTCAACCACAAAACGAATCTAACTTCAGCTGAAATTGCCATGTTGTGGAATACCTATATCGGAGATACCATGGGTATTTGTATTCTAAAACACTTTTTGAAAACTTATCATGACCCAGATATTGAACCTGTTCTCCAATTCGCTTTACGATCAGCGGAAGATCATGTTGTCAAAATAAAGGATTTATTTACTATGGAAGGGATTCCGGTACCAAGAGGCTTTGGAAAACAAGATGTTAATCTTGCAGCACCGAAGCTGTTTTCGGATGTTACATATTTACGTTATATTCATCATTTAGGTAGAACGGGTTTAAATGCTTATAGCTTAGCCATTTCAGTGTCGGCAAGAAAAGATATTCGCCAATTATTCAGAGAGTTCTTAGAACATACAGAAGTATTATTTGACCAAAATTCTAATCTAATGCTTCAAAAAGGGGTCTACATCCGTTCGCCTTACATAACTTATCCACAGCAAGTAGAGTATGTACAGGACCATTCTTTTCTTGGTGGGTTAATCGGACATAGGCGTGCATTACTAGCGATTGAAATAGCACATCTTGGTGTGAATATCGAAGTCACCAATGTTGGGAAAACTCTCCTCTTGGGTTTTAGTCAGGTAGCCAAATCGAAAACGCTTAGTGACTATTTCAAAAAGGGATACGACATTGGGAAGAAAATTACGGAGGACTTAATTATAAAATTAAAAGAAGATGATAACTCCTATCCTTCAACATGGGATTCGACCATTTCAGATAGTGTGATACCACCCTTTTCAGACAAGTTAATGTTGTTCCATACTAATACACTTACAGCCATTGGAATTGGAGATATAGGACTTGCTATTAGTTCGAGTTTAAGAAAAGACATCTCTGTTATGTATTCCAACTTTATCCTTGATTTAGCTCCATTTGCAAATAAAGGAGCTAAACTAATGATTGATAACGGTTGGTTTGAAAAGCCACCTCAATCTTTAGACCGAGAAGCATTAAGGAATCATAATACAAAGGACTAGGAAAAAACCTAGTCCTTAATCATTATTGATTATATTTTTGATTAATTATTTCTCTTACATCTTTAATAGTTTTTCCGTTGTTCATTTCATAAATGGTGGTTGCTGCTATATCTAAGCAGGTTTCACAACGGGTTGCATGATCAGTCCATACAACTGTCCCATCCTGGTTGATCCTCTGAATAAAGCAATTTAGATTACTTTGATGACCGAGGGTTTCCATACAACCACAATAACATGGGACTAATTGAACTAAGTCAGGAAATTTTGCCACCCCTGCATAAATGTTTATTGTTCTTTCAGTTTGACCTTCCAAAAAGCTTGGCAGTTCATTTATCGCGGCGGTCTTCTCCTGAGTATCAGGTATGGATTCATGGTTTTCTTGTTCATTTTGTTCTGTGTCCATTTGATTGATTGACTTACTTGCACAACCAGATAACCAGAGCATTCCGACTAAGAGTATTAAAAATAATCTTTTTGACGACTTCATGATTGAACCTCCTAATCTACAATCTATTTAATAGCATAAATCGACAGACTAAAAGGTTCAAGAGGCAAATCAATACCAGCCTAAATATAGCTATTTTTTCTATTAAATAGATTTTGAAGTCCTTGAGCTAAAATATTGAAAGTAAGGATTGTGTAGGTCATTGCCAGAGCAGGGTAAAATGGAATCCATACTGCAGCTCGAATGTCTCTGAACGAATCAACTAAAAGTGCTGGCCATGTAGTAGATTCGTTAACAATTTCGAAATATCCTATTTCAACTTGAACCAGTACTTGCGAAATAAAAATACCGATAAAACCTAATTGACCTAATAGGAACATTACTCTACCAAGGTCCGTAATCATATAGATTAAGATTTTCCCATATAAGAAAGGCAAATAATAGGATTTAAATAGTGTAAAAGATTTTGCTCCACCAGAAATGCCACTCTGCATAAATTCTTTTGATGACAATTCATCAAACTCTAACTTAATCATATCAGCTGCTCTGCCTACTTCTACTAGTGCAATGATTAGTAATAGAAACAGCGGTCGAGTTTCGATTAACATGATGGGTGGTAGCATAGCCAATAATACAACGATAATAATAGTTGGGACATAGGAAAGTAAGCCGTTTAACCAATTCAAGACAAAGCGAGCTCCCAATACATTTCTGTGTGCAAGAAATGAAAGTGGCAGAGCCACAACATATCGAATGATCGTAATCATGACAACTAGAAATAAGGTTTCCTTGGCTCCCATTACGACGATACTTAAAATATCTCTTCCTTGCCGATCCGAACCCAAAGGAAACTCTTCGGAAGGCTCAAAAGGCGGTCCAAGTGGGATCTTATCTTTTGTCCATATATACTGAACTTCCTCTAATTCTGAATCCACAAATGGTAGAAATGGACCCACAAAGGTTAGCAATAGGAGGATTAGAAGCATTAGTAAACCAGTGAAGAATAAAAGGTTCGTTTTAATCAAATGGAAAGTCTTCATCCTTCCTCCCTCACCTCTTTCGGTATAAGTCGATACTTTATCATTTGAGAAACCACAATCACAATAAACATGAGCCCAAGAAATGGAATAATAAAAGCTAATGCTCTTACTGCATCTTGTTTAAGAATACTTTCTAATAATTGATAACCTGCTCCATTATAACTAGACAGTTTTTCAATAATCGGCAGGCTAGACAATATATAAATCATCACGAGCTGGGATTGATTGATAATGGTAGACCAACAATTCCAAAGCATATGCTTAAGTGCCTTTACATGACCGACCCCTTTCGCATATGCCGTTCTTAAGTATTCTTGCCCCATCTCGTTGGCCAAAGATGCTGAAGTGAATTTGACCATATGTAGGTATGGGAAAATAGTGATAACGATAAGCGGCATAATAAAGCTATACCAATTTTCATGTCCATATAAATCAAATTGTGGAAATCCTGCTCTCATTAACTTAATAAGGGCATATTGAATAGCGATATATAGAAAGAAATCTGGAATAGATGAAAAGATCCATGAAAAAAAGGCATGGACCTTCCCCCTTTTGCTCTTTCTAAAATAGAATTGTAAGACACCCACTATGGTGCCAAATATCATACTCAGCAGGTAAGCGGGAATAACGATATTTAAGCTCCTTTTAAATAACCGTTCTACTTCTTCGCCCATTGGTGAGCCTGTCCTGGATTTTCCAAAACCATTCTCCGTTTGAAAATAGTCGATAAACTCATTGATATTGGCTTTATAAAGGTCCCAAGTGAAGGGGTAATGGGCCTCGAATGTTCCAGGTCCGATATATATCATTTCTCTTTCTTTTGGTAGTAAAAGTATCAATATAAACCCCAAAACAATGAGTAAAAAGATCAAGAGGTTTTTTATAATCTGCCAAATCATCCGATAACCATCCCCTAGATAATCTCTATATAAAAATTTAGAATTGAGTGAAAAATATAACAATATTGTTACAAATCTTTTACAACCTGTCAATTTTTTTCCTGCTTTTAAAAAGGAGGAGGTTCGGGGGCTAGTTGTCCCATTTTCCATTTGTTTACTTCTTGAAAGGGACACGTTCGGGTCTGGCTGTCCCGTTTGCCTATTCATCTACTCTTAAACGGGACACGTTCGGGTCTGGCTGTCCCGTTTACCTCTTCATCTTCGCTTAAACGGGACACGTTCGGGTCTAGCTGTCCCGTTTGCCTATTCATCTTCTCTAAAACGGGACACGTTCGGGTCTGGCTGTCCCGTTTCCCACTTCATCTCCTCTCAAACGGGACACGTTTACTTCTAACAGTCCCGTTTGCCACTCCATTTTCACTTAATCGGGACACGCCTACGTCTAAATATGTCCAAAGCGCAAACCAAGTTAATTTAATAATCCATTCACAATTGAGGATACTAAATACCAGTCTAAAAAAGAGGTGACAACATGAAAATTATTTCCCGTTTTCTGTCTAGCGTCATGGTCTTATTCGTAGTCATTGGCTGTCAATCGGACAATGAACAATCTCAGCCCACCTCACCTATTCAAAAATTATCGATACAAAAGAATAATGAAATGGATCCTGCCCCGCCAGATAATAATCTACAAGACCCTGAAATTGAAGGAAGCCAGCCAACTTTTCAATTACCCATTGATGAGTTTACAGATCGTTGGAATGCCATTACACAAGAGTTTGGCTCTAATTTGTTTATATCTACCATTAAAAAAATAGACCAAAACCATGGAGATGAGTATGAGGCCAAGATTAAGGATGGGATTTTATTAAGAATTAGGGTTTCAAATGTAGATGTGGCTCAGATTTCTATGGAAGGTCCCACTCAAACGATTGATGAAAGATATCTGCTTATTTCAGGGTGGAGCCAAATATATTTACTGTTCAATCCTGAAGCTGAATTACATATGGTTGATTCACTGTTTCATGACTTGGGCATTGAACCGAATGCGAACTTGCAACAGCATAAAAATACTCCTGTTCTAGAAGGAAAATTCGAATATAAAATTGACCAAACCGAAATAGGTCATCAATTTACAGCAACCCATCGAATTTAGACACCAACGGAGAGGATTTTTATTATGAAATTAGGAAAAAAAGTTTTTGCCTTGATAATGTGTGTGTTCATTTTAATCGGTACAGAACAAACAATCGACTCTCAAACGAAACTCTTTAATATGTCATACCTATTCTTTGGTTCGCCAAGTACATATATAAATCAAGTTCAAAATACGAAGGGTAGCCTTCATGTTGTTTCTCCCAATTATTTTGACATTACAGAAGATGGACAATTAGATGTTACTTGGAAATTACAATCTTCCTTTATTAGTGACATGCATCGTCGTGGAATTAAGGTAGTTCCGTTTCTATCTAACCATTGGAATAAAACTGCTGGAACGAACGGTCTAAAAAACAGAGATCAATTAGCTCGTTCTATAGCTCAAGCCATACAAACATATAACCTAGATGGTGTAAATGTGGATATCGAGGGTATTGGTGAAACCTACCGGGATGAACATGTTGATTTTATTCGTTTATTAAGAACATATATTCCAAAGACAAAAGAAGTTTCGGTTGCTGTAGCAGCAAATCCAAATAACTGGAAAACAGGGTGGCATGGTTTCTATGATTATAAAGGAATTTCACAATATGCCGATTACTTAATGATTATGGCTTATGATGAAAGCTGGGAAGGTCCTGAAAGTCCCATTGGTCCCGTAGCAAGCATGTCATTCTCAGAACGGTCGATTCAATATGCAATCAATCAAGGTGTACCGAAGGGAAAAATCGTATATGGTCTTCCTTTTTACGGCCGAGTTTGGAAAATGGATGGACCTACGTCTGATGGTCGAATGATCCAAGGGTTAGGTCTTTCAAGTACACGTGTAGAACCACTATTACATCAATTTAATGGAACAGAATTTTTTGATGAAAAATCGCAAACGCCCTATGCTACTTTCACTATACCGTCTGGCTCTTCAGTTTTTATCGGAAGTACAAAATTTACTGCTGGAAAATATGTGATTTGGTATGAGAACGAACGATCGATTAAGGCTAAATTAAGATTGCCACAAAAATATGGAATCAAGGGAACAGGTTCATGGGCATTATTTCATGAACCCCCAAGCATATGGAGCTTTTACACCAATTGGTTAAATGGTGAATATTTTAAGGATGTAAAACCAGGCTACTGGGCTGAGTCTAATATCCATTTTGTTTCTCAAAAAGGTTGGATGCATGGTACTACCAGTACAACTTTTTCTCCAGGGACTACGTTGTCAAGAGCCCAAGCCGCAGTCATTTTGGTTAGAGCCTTGAAAAAGGAACAAATGCTCCCTAAAGCTTTTCAATTCCAAGATATTAAAGGACATTGGGCACAAAAGGAAATTGAAATTGCGAGAGAATTAGGCTACTTACAAGGAAAAAGTCCTGAAAGATTTGATCCGGGTTCTCCGATCACAAGAGCACAGCTAGCGCAAATCCTTTATAATATTTTTGATTATCCCATCGATGAAAAAAAAGAAAACCCATTTTCTGATGTACCAAAAGACTATTGGGCATATAAGGCAGTTATGTCTATTTATCAACAAGGATACATTTCAGGTTATGAAGATGGTACATTCAAATTAGGCCTTAATTCAACAAGAGCCCAAATGGCGGCGTTAATGGACAGAATGTCAGAGGATTTTGAAGCTGTAGCTTCTGAATAAAGATTACTGAATTATAAAAAAAGCCAAATTGCCTTGTTTTAAAGGCTTTTGGCTTTTTCATTGTTTGGAAACCAAACTTTTAAGTTGCTCCCTATCCATTGCAGGTCATTATTTTGTAAAACTAAAAGTTTTCGCTGATATTCTTCAAGCATCAAGAGAATATCTGGCTTACTTTCCATTTCAAACGAACGGTTCCATTTAAACATCTTAAAGAAAATTTCAAAAGTTGGTTTATAATGAGAGGACTCCATTTTTAGTCTTTGCAGGAAAAATCGTTTGATAATTCGATATATCCTTTTGGAATATGGAGTATCCAAGAAAATAATAAGATCTGCTTCTTTAAAAGATGGCATTATCCACTTATGGTGGACCCCTTCAATAATCCATTGATCCGTTTTTACTATATCATTTAGTATCGTATCGCGCCTTTCTGGACTATTACGGATATCTCCATTCGGGGTCCGAGTCCAAACAACATTATCGAGTTCATAATACGGGATGTCTAGCTTTTTCGATAATTTCTTAGCAAGCGTGGTCTTTCCGCTTCCCACTGAACCAATAATATGTACTTTGTTCATTTTCACCCATAAAACAGAATCCCTACTTCTGTAGAGTCGCCTTTTCTAGAAAATCTTCAACCTGTTTTTTATGATAGTTGTCATGATGGATAAAATCACAAACATAATTAAAAATGGAATGGGGATTTCCGGTATGCCTGTCTATTTCCTCGCCACCTACTTTTATAGGGGTTAAGAGCTTTTCTTCTGGTAGATCCCTTACAATTGAGCATAATTGTTTTCTTGTCGCTATGATTTCTTCTAGAAGCTCTCCCACAGACAAACCAGACTTGGCATATTCAGCTGCTCTTCCGTTATATTCATTAAAGTCAACTAATTCAATGTTAACACCTGGTTTTACAATAGGGGTCAGATCATTGATAATAAATCGGTCCCAAAACATAAGGTGAGATAATAGTTCCGCTACAGACCACTTTCCTTCTGCCATCGGTTTAAACAACAGTTCGTAATCGTATTTTTTAAAAGGTTCAATCCAATCTACTAAACTCTCAAACTCTGTAATGACTTCTTGGATATGTTTCATTGTATTCCCCTACTTTCTCTTTATTTGTATATTCCATTAACCAACAATCTCGATATTCTCCTTCATGCCATTCATTTTCCGGTAAAAGCTTTACCTTTTTCATTCCACACTTTTCATAGGTTGCAATCGCTCTCTCATTCCATGTTTGTGGATCCATAACGATACGATTTGCCTGCTTTTGATTAACTAAATAATCAAACATAGATTGAACCAATAACGTTCCAATCCCTTGATTCCAATATTCAGGCTCACCAATAAATTGATCAGTGCCAAAAATGATTTCAAGTGAATCTTCATATCCATACTTAACTCTTTCATCGGATTCGATTGGATAAAATTGTATGTAACCAATAGGAACCCCATCATACTCGACTAGACACCTGGTTACTTTATCGTCTCTGTTTAAGAACTTCTGTTTCACCTTGTCGGTATCAAAAGGATTATCTCTTCCCTCATAAAATTCGAGGACTTGTGGATCTGATAACCATTTAGCTATTAGGTCTACATCATTTGGCTTAATAGTTCGTACTAATAATTTTTCTGTTTTGTAAATCGGCATACTGACTCCTTTTGTGACAAAAGTTATTAAGTTGATTAAATAATTCCTTGTAAAAACCCTGGTACATTTGAACGTTGAGTGGTCATGGATGAAATTTTTTCGCTTTGCAAATAATACAGGGAGATTTTTCTTAGGAGGAATTACATGGGTTTTGCAACGTTCTTTTTCATTAGTTGGATAGTCATTGCTGTATTTGCGGTTATGCCAAAGCAATTAAAAATGACGGAAACATCTTTCGTGTATCTAGTCATTTTAATAGTGAGTATAAACATGTCTTGGATTGTTGCTGAAGAGTTAAAGTTTATAAAAATTACGGATAAAGGAATCGACTACACCGCCTATTTATTAAATCGGAGTATTATTAATCCGGTCGTCCTAATCCTATTTTTAAATGTAATAATAAAACAACGTAAACTAGTAAAAAAACTACTATACATTGGTTCTTCATCGATCATTCTCACAATCATTAGTTATCTTTCGACCTTTTTTCAAATAACAGAATTTATAAAGTGGAATGTTGTTTACGAGTTTTTTTATTATTTCATTCTTTCACTCCTTGCCCTTTTTGCACGATCCTTATATGAAAAAGTATCAATGAAAGAAGTGATCAGAAGTACATGATGTTATGGGAAAGTTTTGACACAAATGAAATGTATATATCCTTTATGCTTGTTCTAGCTTACTCTGCTTTTTTAATTTTTCCTAAAAGGCTTCCACATCATATTACATTGTTAATCATGACATGGGGCTTCGCTACGTCCACTCTATTTGATTTTACGATAGGTGGTGGCCTTATGGATTTTTATAAAGTAAACGATTCAAATCAATATGAACTTTTTGACCTTATAACCTATTTTTTATTTGCACCGTTTAGCTATTTTTTTGTATATTTTTATGAAAGATTTAACATCAATAAGAAAACATTTATAGTTTACGTGTTAGGTTGGTGTGTACTTGGGTTAGTTATGGAAAAGGTTTCATCATGGATGGGAGTAACCCATTATCAGAACGGGTACAAACTTCCATATTCCATCGCTGTATTTTTAGTGGTTCAAACAGCTACTGCCCTCTTTTATGAACTTATAAAAAGTAGAGAGAAACACTCCTAGTGAAATAGGCTATATACTTTCTGCTATTTCCCTACTTAAAAGCCACTGATCCCCAATACGTTTCCAGTTTTCAATGGTAAATAACCTTGCTAACTCAATCCCCTCCTTTTCTAAAACTAGCTCGTAAAAAACGACTCCATTGTTTTCGTTTCGCAATCGAATGACACGATTTTCAAACCTTTTGGTTGCTCCCAGTAAGCTATGTACAGATTGTTTCATTCCCTCAACGGATTCTTCCCTATTGAAAAACTTAGGTTTTTGTTCTGTTCCCATGAAAAAAGTTACATAGTAATCCTCGCAAAATCGTTCCACAACAGAAGTGTCCCCTGAATTCATAACTTGTTTCCAAACTTCAAAAAAGGAATCGTGCATTTCTGTAAATTCTGTAAGTGCAGAATGAGATAAATATAACATCGAACTCCATCCCTTTTTGGTTAAATTTTCTATTTCTATACTACCTTAATCGCTGAGATGTGAAAATAGAAAACTTATTTCAACATGTAACAATTTCCTACAGGTTTTCGACTAATTCCATATAAGTAAATGGTGGAGGAACCCTAAATGGTAAAACTAAAACTACTAACGATCACAGTACTAATGATTTTTCTTCTTTCTAGCTGTGGAACGAAGGAATCCGTTTCTTCTTCGAATGCTTTTACTGAATTCAAAAATCATAAATTGAATGAAAAATTGCTGGAAGGAAATAAAGCATTCAGTTTTACATTGTTTCATGAAGTGATAAAGAGTCACAAAGAGGATAACGTACTTGTCTCTCCAATTAGTATTTCTGCTGCCTTGACCATGACATCGAATGGAGCAGGCGGAAATACGCTAGAGCAAATGAAAAATACTCTTGGTTTCAAATCTTTGGACCAATCTGCTGTTAATTCATCCTTTGCAGCACTTCAATATCAGTTACAAAAACAAGAAAATAATCAAGCATTACATATAGCCAATTCCATCTGGATTCGAAAAGGCTTAGATGTACAAGAAGACTTTAAAAATACAAATCTTAGTCACTTTGATGCCGAGTCAACGGAACTCAATTTTGATTCTCCAGATGCCTCTAAAACGATGAACAAGTGGGTTTCTAATAAGACAAACGGGAAAATTGAAGAAATTGTTCCGAAGCAGATTGATCCGGATACGGTTATGTTTTTGTTGAATGCTGTCTACTTCAAGGGTGCTTGGAAATACCCATTCAATAAGGATATGACCTATGATGGAGACTTCCATTTAGCTGATGGGAGTAAAGTAAACGTCCCGTTCATGACACATGACGAAAAAGAGTTAGAATTCCTAGATGGAAGTGAATTCAATGCTGTAAGACTACCTTATGGTGAAAAAGAAGACTTATTGATGACTGTATTAGTTCCAGATGAGGGACAATCGTTGGAACAACTGGTCAGTAGCTTCACAAAAGAAAATTGGGACCGCTGGAATCAAGAATTTTATAAAACAGAGGGTACTGTAAGATTACCGAAGTTTCAATTTGAGAAGGATTATAAGTTAAATGACATTCTTATTGGACTTGGAATGAAGGATGCCTTCCAAGATGGAGTTGCTGATTTTTCAAAAATAGCAACACCTCCACCCTCTCTATATATCGGGAATGTAAAACATAAAACGTTTATCGATGTAAATGAAAAAGGTACAGAAGCAGCCGCCGTTACATCAGTGGAAATTAAAGCCGAATCTGCAAGGCTGGATGTTATGGAGGTAAATGCGAACCGTCCATTCCTGTTTACGATTCATGACCAAAAAACGGAAACCCTTTTGTTTATGGGGAAAGTTGAGAATCCTAAAGAGTAAAATACCGGTATTGTATTAAAACAGAACATGATTCCACGTATATAAAAAATAGTAAAAGGATGAGGGTTTGTCACCTCATCCTTTATATATGTTTTTGGACGGAACTCCTGCTATTCTTTTAGTAATGAATAAATATGGGTATCGTAGAACTTTCCATTCTGATACATGTACTTTCGTAATATTCCTTCACTTTCAAATCCCATTTTTTGTAGCATCTGATTGGATGCATCATTTTCGAGATAAACAACGGCTCCAATTCTGATTAGTTCAAGTTCTTCAAATCCATAAGAAATCACGGCTCTTAATGCTTCAGAGGCAAAGCCATTTCTCCAATAATCCGGATGTATTTCGTATCCAACTTCTGCCCGCTTATGTAAAGGAGCAAGTGCATGGTATCCAATTGTTCCAATTAACCCTTTCTCTTCCTTACGCTCAATTCCCCATCGGATGACTTTTTTTTCTTCGAGACCATTCTTAAACTTTTGAATGAGTGTTCTCGCTTCCTCGACATTTTGAAAAGCTGAACTTCCATAGTAACGCGTAACCTCATCTGTAGAGAAATAGGAAAATAAAGCAGAAGCATCAGACTCTGTAATTTCTCTTAACGTTAATCTTTCGGTATGTATAGTTGGAAACATAGGGTCCTCCTTTTAATAACTTTTTCCATGATGAATAATGCTTTCAATGATTTGGCATTCTATCTTTTACAAACAGAATTATTTGGAGAAAGGAGTGAACGTATGAAAAACTTTTTAAGAAAGCTATTTGCAGTGACGCTTGCTACTTTTTTAGTTACATCAGTGGTAGCATGTGATGATGCACCAGGTGAAGATGAAATTGGTGACGGTGAAATTCAAGATGAAGAATAGAACATCAAGCTGATCTTGTAGATCAGCTTTTTTATGAGGTTCTCTTATGGAGAAAATGACTATAAAACCATTTAATTGAAGTAAATATATAGTCCTAATCCAATAACTAGAATGATTGCCAGTATGACATAAATCAAAGTGAGGCGAGTCACGTTTCCTTTAGTAGCTTTGCTGTAATGCTCATCACTTTTGCCAGCTAATATTAAGGTTCCTATTATTCCAGCAATCATAATAACAACGACTAAGATAATTGCAATTTCCATTATGCTCTCCTCTAGAAAAAAATGTATATCTTTTAGTATTACATAACGGTCGCTAAGCGTTAAGTGAATTATTTGTGAAATGTGACTTTTTAGTATGAGTAAAATATATGTGGGTATTGCTCAACTTTAAAATAAATGCCCTCAATAAGGAATTGGAACACGCTCTATCGTTCCAATTCCTTATTGAGGGCCAAGCA